>DATIPJ010000863.1:0-6633 GCA_035472155.1 Kofleriaceae bacterium | reverse complement strand
CTTGCTTGTCCTCCATCGCGTGGGCGGCGTTGACGATGAGGTTGAGGAACACCTGGTTGAGGTCGCTGCCGAAGCAGATGACCGGCGGGGTCGTGCCGAACTCGGTCTCGACGTCGGCGATGTAGCGGTAGGTCGCGGCGGTGACGTCGAGCGCATTCTGCAGCGCGCGCGCGAGGTCGACCGCGGTGGCCTCGCGCGGCCCAGGGTGCGCGAGCTCCTTCATCGCGCGCACGATCTTGGCGATCCGCGCCACGCCGTCGTGCACGCTGTCGAGCGAGACCGGGATCTCGCGGCTGAGGTAATCGAGCTCGGCCGCGGTCGCCAGCGCCTTGAGGCGATCGACGAGCGGTGCGGTGGCCTCGCTGTGCGCCGCGGTCGCGGCGGCGACCATCTCGCTCGCCATCACCGACAGCGCGAGCACGCCGTCGCGCAGGAACTGCAGGTTGTCGGCGACGTACTGCACCGGGGTGTTGATCTCGAGCGCGACGCCGGCGGCGAGCTGGCCGACCGCCTCGAGCTTCTGCGACAGCCGCAGTTCGGTCTCCATGCGCTCGCGCACGCGCAGGTTCTCGGCGAGCGCGTCGTTGGCGGTCACCAGCTCCTGGGTGCGCGACGCCACGGTGGCCTCGAGCTCGTCGACGTGGGCGCGCACGCGGCGCGCGAGGTCCCACTTGGTGGTCAGCGCATGGGCGCACTGCACGACCTCGAGCGTATCGAACGGCTTCTTGAGGATGAGCAGCGACTCGCGCGGGCCCAGGCGGGCGCGCAGGTCGCTCCACGAGTGGTCCGAGTACGCCGAGCAGATCACGATCTGGATATCGGGATCGACCTGCCAGATCCGCTCGATGGTCTCGAGGCCGTCCCAGCCGGGCGGCATCCGCATGTCGACGAACGCGAGCGCGAACGGCCGCCCGTCGCGGGTCGCGGCGACCACGTGGTCGAGCGCCTCGCGGCCCTGGAACGCCGAGACCAGCTCGAATGGCGGTGGCGGCGGCACGCTGGCGGTCGGCAGATCGAGCAGCGCGGCCTCCAGATCATCGAGCGTGCCCGCGGTCGCGTCGGGCGGCGCGAAGATCTTGTGAAAGTCGTCGTGGATCGCGTGGTTGTCGTCCACGACCAGGATGCGTTGGTTAGTTGCGGACGTCATGATCTCTCTCGTTCACCGCGACCGGCAGCTCGAGGGTGAAGGTCGCGCCGCAGCCGGGCCCGTCGGACATCGCGTGGAGCGTGCCGCCGAGCTCGCGCGCCGCGTTGGCGCTCGCGTGGAGGCCGAAGCCGTGACCGCCTTTCTTGGTCGTGAAGCCGTGCTGGAAGATCTTCGCCAGGTTCTCGGCCGGGATGCCGATGCCGGTGTCGCTCACCGCGATGGTGAGCAGCTCGGAGGTCGCGCGCACCCGCACGGTCAGCTGGTGTGCGCCGAGCTGGTCGGGCTGCTGGGCGCGCAGGTCCTTGAGCGCGTGGCGCGCGTTCGAGATCAGGTTGATCATGATCTGCAGCAGCTTGTGGCGGTCGGTCGAGATCGTGACCGCGTCGGCGTAGTCCTTGACCACCTCGATCCCGTGCTTGGCGAACGACGACTCGCCCATGTGCAGCGCGTCGTCGACCAGCGGCCCGATCTCGACGATCTCCTGGACGCCCGACGGCCGCGCGTACGACTGCTGCATCGCGACGATCGTCTTGATGTGGTCGACGTGGCGGTTCACCGACGCGAGCTCGTCGAGGACCTTGGCGTTCTCCTCGGACAGCCGGCGCGACACCGAGCTCAGGTAGGTCGGCAGCACCTTGCCCTTCTCGGTCTCGAGGAACGCGGGCAGCCCGCCGGGGAAGCTGTCGACCAGCTCGATCGAGCGCGTCAGCCCCGAGACGCGCGACGCCCGCACCTGATCGCTGATCATCGACACCGAGACGTTGAGGCTGTTGAGCACGTTGCCGACGTTGTGCAGCACGCCGGTCGCGATCTCGGCCATGCCGGCCATGCGCGACACGCTGAGCAGCTCGCGCTGCATCTCCTCGGCGCGCGACGCGGCGAGGTGGCGCTCGGCCTCGCGGCGCTCGAGGTCGGCGGTCATCTGGTTGAGATAATCGCGCAGCTCGCAGAGCTCGCCCGGCGCCGCGACGGCGAGGCGCTCGGACAGCGTCCCGCCGGCGACCTTGCGCGAGAAGTCCATCATCGCGCGGATCGGCGACACGAACGCGCGCGCGAACAGGATCGAATAGATCAGCGCCGCGAGCCACACCAGCGTCGCGCCGATCGCGATCCGCTCGGCCCAGCGGGCGAGCTCGTCGAACCGCTCGGTGCTGAACACGACCGCGACCGAGCCGAGCCGCAGACCCTCGAGCGAGATCGGCGCCCACGCATGGACGTTGCCGCGGACCGCAAAGGCGATGTACGCGGTGTCGCCGAACAGCGCGCCGGCGGGGGCCTTGCCCTCGCTGAACACCACGCGATCCTGAGCGTCTCGCACGACGATGTACGCGAACTCGGGATCGTCGACGATGTCGGCCACCGTCTTGGCGAACAGCGCGCGATCGTCGGCGCCGAGCGGCACGTCCAGCTCGCCGCTCACCATGCGCGCGACGCGCTCGGTCTTGCTGCACAGGAGGCTCTCGAACATCGGCAGGATCGAGCGCTCGAACGCCCCGTACGCGAGCGCGAACAAGGCCCCGAACACGAGCAGCTGCGCTGTGCTGAACAGTAGGAGGCGGTCGCGCAGCTTCATCGGCCGTAACCAGGTTTCGGCCGTTCGCCCCGAAGATTGAATCCGCGGCGAACGGTCCCACGGGCTTTCGGCGGCGCCCCACCGGCCGATGTCCCGGGTATGAGACTCGCTCCGGGCCTCGTCGCGCTCGCGTGGCTATCGCCGCTCGCGGCGCGCGCTGACGACCCACCTACATCGCACGACGTGCAGAGCGTCCTCGAGGCGCGGATCGCGGGGCTCGAGGAACAGCTCCGCGCGCTCGCGGCGACGAGCGAGGCCGCGCTCACGGCGGCGAGCGCGGCCGAAGCTGCGAAAGATCCGATGTTCCGGCTCTACGGCTTCATCGATGTGGGGCTGCAGAAGCTGTGGGCGACCGACGATCCGGTCACGCCGACCCAGAAGACGACCTTCGTGCTCGGCAACGTGAACCTCTACTTCGACTTTCGCCCGGCGCCCGACTGGGGCTCGCTGGTCGAGGTCCGCCTCACAAACTATCCGAACGGCGACTACAGCTATGGAATCTCGGACATCGGGATCGATTACTCCCGAACGGATACGACGACTGCCGATCCGGGCAACGGCGAAGGCCACGATACGCTGCGCTGGGGCTCGATCGTCCTCGAGCGCGCATACATCCAGTGGCAGAAGAGCGCCCGGCTCGGTGTGCGGGTCGGGCAGTTTCTGACCCCGTACGGCATCTGGAACGTCGATCACGGCACGCCGACGCTGATCTCGCTGTTCCGGCCGTTCTTCCAGGCCAACGAGATGTTTCCCGAGCACCAGCTGGGCGTGGAGGCGTTCGGCCGGTTCGACGACGTCGTGCACGACCATTGGGCGCTCGACTATCACGCGTACGTCTCGAACGGGCGCACCCCCGGCGTCGTCGCGCTCACCGATGGCAAGATGATCGGCGGGCGGCTGGTCGCCAGCACGTCGCGGCCGTACGCGATGGCGTTCGGCGTGTCGGCGCTGCGCGGCCACTACCTCGATCAAGCGATCGATGTCAGCGCGATCACCGGCGAGACGACGCGCCCGACCACGGTGTCCTACGACGAGGTCGGCCTGGGCGTCGACGCCTCGGTCGATCTCGGACCGCTACGCCTGCGCGGCGAGGCCGCGCTTCGCAACAAGCGCTACGGCGCCGGGCAGCGCGAGCGCTCGTGGGCGCCGGGGGTCTACACCGCCGACGGCAACGAGTCCGATGCGTACGTGCTCGCCGCCTATCGCATCGCCCACACCCGGTTCGAGCCCTACCTCTACGGCGAGTGGTACCACTGGCCGACGCCGCTCGGCGAGGACGCGCTGACCGGCTCGGTCGGCCTCAACACCTACTTCACGCCGGCGATCCAGCTCAAGCTGCAGTTCTCGCTGTCGGATCGGATCACGGGCCGCGATCCGCGGCTCCTGGGTTTTGACGCACGGGCGGAGTTCCTCGCCGGCAAGCTGGTGATGGGGTTCTAGCGATGCGCTCCCGCGTGCACATCCTCCTCGTCGGAGTGGTCGCGATCGCCGTGCTCGCGATGCGCGGGCGCGCCGGCCAGGCCGAGCCCGCCGCAGCCGCGGACCTGGTCGTGATCGTCAATGCGGCGAACAACGAGCGCCCATCGCCGGCGATGCTCGAGCGGATCTTCCTGCGCAAGGAGATGACCTGGGACAGCGGCGAGCGGATCATCCCGCTCAACGCCAACCCCGAGAGCGAGCGCCGCCAGCGCTTCGATCGCGCAGTGCTCGGGATGACGCCCGACGAGGCCGCGCGCTACTGGCTCGATCAGCGGATCCGCGGCGGCGGCACCGCGCCGCGCGAGGTCGGCGACGCCGTGCTGACGGTGAAGTTGATCGCCAAGCTGACGGGCACGATCGGCTACGTCCCCGCCGATGTTCAGCTGTCCGGTGTTCGCGTGGTCGCGCGAATCCGCAACGACAAGGTGATTGCTCCATGAAGATCCGCTCGCCCCTGGTCCTGCTGCTCGCGATCGCGAGCGCCGCGTGCGTTCCCGAGAGCGATCGCTGCGATCCCGATCAGCGTTACTCGTACGGACTGTGCTACACGATCGACGCAGCGGTGAGTCCGGTCGACGGCAATGACGCGAATACAGGCTTTGCGCACTTCGGCGACGTGTGCGCGGCGGACGGCGATTGCGTGGCGCCGACCGACTACTGCGCCAAGTACCCCATCGACCCGACGGGATACTGCACGCGCACCGGATGTCTCACCGATGCCTCGCGTTGTCCGGACGGCTGGAGCTGTCTCGATCTCTCGGTATACTTGCCTGGGTTGCCGGCGATCTGCGTCGCACCATCCACCGGGCCATGACCACGCCGATCCCGACTCCGACGCGCCGCATCCTGTTCGTCGACGACGATCCGCAGCTGCTGTCCGGCCTGGGCAAGGCGCTGCGCAAGCACCGTCACCGCTGGACGATGGTGTTCGCCGACAGCGGCGATGCGGCGCTCGCCGAGATCCACCGCGCGACGTTCGATGTCGTGGTGTCGGACATGCGCATGCCGGTGATGGACGGCGCCGAGCTGCTCGCGCAGATCCGCGACCGCGATCCGTCGACGATCCGGATGATCCTCTCGGGGTTCTCCGAGCGCAGCGCGATCGTGCGCGCCCAGCCGGTCGCCCATCAATTCATCAACAAGCCGTGCCAGATCAGCGATCTCAGCATGGCGATCGACCGCGCGTGCGAGCTGCGCGAGATCTTCGGGCGCCCGGCGCTGCGCGCAGTGATCGGGGCGCTCGGCGCGGTGCCCCCGGCGCCGGCCGCGTACCACGAGCTCGCGGCGATGATCGGCTGTGCCGACCCCAACGACGAGGCGATGGCCGCCGTCGTCGAGCGCGACCCGACGCTGCGCGCGCGCGTGCTCGAGCTCGCGAGCTCGCCGGTGCTCGGCGCGGACAGCGAGGTGCGCTCGATCGGCGAGGCGGCGTCGCAGCTCGGGATCGAGACCGTCGCCGGGCTCGCGCTCGCGGCGCACGCGTTTGCGCTCGCCGGTGATCGGCCGCTCGCGGAGCTGTCGCTGCCCTCGCTCCCGCAGCACTCACTGGCGATCGCCGCGACGGCGCGCGACCGGGCGACCACCGGCGAGGCCGCCGCCGACGCGTTCATCGCCGGCCTCGTCCACGATCTCGGCAAGCTCGTCATTGCAGTGGCGCTGCCGGGCGCCCACGCGGCGATCATGGACCAGCTCGCCCATCCCGGGGGCGGCCACCGCGCGGTAGAACAGCGCGTTCTGGGGACGTCACACGCGGAAATCGGCGCGTACTTGCTCGGATTATGGGGCTTGCCACTGCCGATCATCGACGCGATCGCGCATCATGATGATGATACGGTCGCGGCCACGCCTGTCCTGGCGGCGCTGCGCGATGCGCACCGAGCCATGGCGCCCGCTGCGCGCTGAGCACCGGATTGCAGACCGCCTGCTGATCTGCGCTCGCCGATCTACTATGCGCTCGCCGTTTCGACGATGATCCCGGCCTCCATGACGGGTCCCGATCATCGCGCCGCGCTGACCGATGAGGTCGCGCGCTTTCAGGCCAAAGTTCGCGAGCTGGCGCTGGCTGCCGTTCGCGTTGTCCTCGAGCAAGAGCTGGAACGCAAGCTGGCCAAGCGCAAGTCTGCGCGGGCGAGCGTCGAGATCGATGACCGCACCGACGCGGCGCCCGCACCGCCACCGGCGGCGCCGGCCCCCGAGCCGATCGTCGTCGACGCGCAGCCCAAGGAGCCGCCGCTTCCGACCACCAAGAGCGGGCGGATCGCGTGGACGCGCGACACGATCGTCAGCGAGCTGGCGAAGAGCATGTCGAGCGGCACCGAGATCGATGCAGCGTTCCTGACTCGCTATGGACCGCCCGGTCTCGTCGCTGCCGCGCGCCGCGTCTTCGGGCGGTTCGACGCCGCGATGAACGTGGCCGCGCTGCACTTCTCGAACC
>DATIPJ010000862.1:0-8618 GCA_035472155.1 Kofleriaceae bacterium | reverse complement strand
CCGCAGGGCACGGGGCTCGGGCTCTCGATGGTGTACGCGTTCGTCCAGCGCCACGGAGGGCGGGTCACGGTGGAGACCGCCGCGGGCCGAGGCACGGTGGTTCGCATGTGGTTCCCGGCAGCGCCGGCGCCGGAGCTGGCGCCCGAGCGCGCCCTGCTCCCCCGCCCTGCCCCGCGCAGCCTGCTGCTGGTCGAGGACGAGCCGGCGTCGCGCCGCGCGCTGCAGCTGCTGCTCGAGGACGAGGGCTTCACGGTGGAGGCGCGCTCGACCGGCGAGGAAGCGCTCGCCGCCCTGCCTGGCTACGACCCCGACGCGCTCCTGGTCGACTTCCGGCTTCCCGGGATGGACGGCGTCGGGCTGGCCCGCGCGGTGCGAGAGAGCCGCGGTGCGTTGCCCGTGGTGATCATGTCGGGCCATGACCGCACGAACACCACGCTGGCGGCGTTCCTGCGCAGCCCCCGCACCGAGCATGTCTCCAAGCCGATCGACGTCGAGGTGCTGGTCGCCACGCTCAACCGCCTGGTCGACGGCGGCCATGGCCTCCCGCTCGCCTGACGCGCGCAACGACGTTGGCAGCTCGATATCGACTTCGATATCCACATCGATGTCGACCCCGTGGCCGCGCCGCGGCTTGCCGGTGCACCCCGGTCAACCGCGTTGGCAGCTTCGCCGCGGCGGCGGTCACGCCCCGAGGCGCTGGCCGAGCTGCTGGATCTCCTCGGCGGTGAGGCCGCTGGACGCCTCGATCTGGACGCTGGCGGCGCGGCCGGTGCCGATCTCCGCGGCGGTGATCTCGAGGATGCCGTCGGCGTCCATCGTGAAGCTGACCTCGACCTTGGTCTGGCCGCGCGGCGCGGGCCGGAGGTCGCCGAGCACGAAGCGCCCGAGCCGCCGGTTGCGCGAGGCGAGCTCGTTCTCGCCCTGGTAGATCTCGATCGCGACGTAGGTCTGGTTGTCCTCGGTGGTCGCGAAGATCTTCTTGGCGCGGGTCGGGATGCTCGTGTTGGCGAAGATGACGACCGACATCCGGTCGCCCGCGACCTTGACGCCCATGTTGTGCGGCGTGACGTCGAGGAGCACGACCTCCTGGAGCTCGCCGCCCATGATGCCCGAGTGCACGGCGGCGCCCATCGCGACGATCTCGTCGGGGTTGACGCCCTTGCTGGCGGGCTTGCCGAAGATCTGGACCGCGCGCTCCTGGACGATCGGCATGCGGGTCATGCCGCCGACGAGCAAGACCTGGTCGATGTCGGCCGGGGTGCAGTGGGCGTCGGTCAGGCACTTGTGGCAGGGCGCGTCGAGCCGGTCGACCAGCTGGCGGCAGGCGCGCTCGAGCTGGCCGCGCTCGAGCTCGCGCATGAGGTGGACCGGACCCGCGGGGCCGGCGGCGATGAACGGCAGGTTGACGTCGGTGGTCATCGCCGACGACAGCTCGATCTTGGCGCGCTCGGCCGCCTCCTTGAGGCGCTGCAGGGCGACCGAATCGCTGCGCAGGTTGATGCTGTGCTCGGTCATGAACTCGTCGGCGAGCAGATCGATGATCACGCGATCGAAGTCGTCGCCGCCGAGCGAGGTGTCGCCGTGGGTCGCGAGGACCTCGAACACGCCGTTCTCGATCGCGAGGATCGAGATGTCGAACGTGCCTCCGCCGAGGTCGAACACCGCGAGGCGCTGGTTGTGCTGGTGCTGCGCGCCGTAGGCCAGCGCCGCGGCGGTCGGTTCGTTGAGGATGGCGCGCACGGTCAGCCCGGCGATCGCTCCGGCGTCCTTGGTGGCCTGGCGCTGGACGTCGTCGAAGTAGGCCGGCACCGTGACGACGGCCTCCTCGACGGCCTCGCCCAGGTAGTCCTCGGCGACCCGCTTCATCTTGGCCAGGACGTGCGCGGAGATCTCCTGCGGCGAGCGCGGCGTGCCGGCGATGTCGACCCACGCGTCGCCGTTCTTGGCCGGGACGACCGTGTACGGCAGCCGGGCGACCAGCGACTGCACCTCGCGGTCGTGCATCTTGCGGCCGATGAGGCGCTTCACCCCGAACACGCTGCGCTGCGGGTTGGTGACCATCTGGCGCTTGCTGGCAGCGCCCACCACCACGTCGCCGTCGGCGTTCCACGACACCATCGACGGCGTCGTGCGGCCGCCTTCCTGGTTGTGGATCACCGTCGGTTCGCCGCCCTCCAATACCGACACGCACGAATTCGTGGTGCCGAGATCGATCCCGATGACGCGGCCCATGCCTCGTCGGAAGTATACCTATTTACGGCGAGTGAACAGCTCGGTCAGAGCTGTCTTGGCGAGTTGGAGCTCGGGATCGAGGTCGAGCGCATCCTGGAGCTCGACGCGCGCGTCGTCGACCAGCCCCGAGAGCTGCGCCTCCCTACCGCGCGCGTAACACATCAGCGCACGGAGCCGCTTGGAGCCTGGATCGCGCGCCGATAGCTGATGTAGCGCGGTCTTTGCCTGGTCCCACTGCTGACGTTGCAACAGATCGATGACGCCGGCCTCGTCGCGCACGGCGGCGGCGGGAGCAGCGGCGGCGCGCGGTGCCGGGCGCGCGGACGTGGGGCCCGTGGGCTGCGCACCGACGGGGCGCATGGCGGGCTTGGTACCCGATGACGCCCCCGAAGGCGTCGGCGGCACGCCGGGAGTCGCAGGGCGCTCGCCCGTGTCGTTTCCTTCCGAGCGTCCCTCGCTTCGCTGTTCCGGGCCGACCGCGCCTCCGGCGTGTCGCCCCGGGCTCCGCTCGGTCCGCTCATGGGCGGCGTTGGCGGCGTTGGGGCGCGCGAGCTTGGGCGGCGGTTGCTGGACGATGCGCCCGGGCTGCGGCTGCGGTGCCGACGGGAGCGACGCGGCGCCGGTCGACACGGCGGTCGGACCCGAGGCCGGCTGCGCGCGCGTGGTCGGAATCGGCCCGCTGCGCTTCCTCAAATTTTTGGCGGCCGCATCGTGCGCCGCGCGGAGGGCGAGGAACACCTCGTTCGAGAGCTTCTGGATATCGGCGGCCATGCGGCCGAACCGCACGGGGTGGTACTGCTTGGTGAGCTCGAGGAACGCTGCGCGCACATCCTCGGCCGACGCGCTCGGCGTGATTCCGAGGGCCGTCATCGGGTCGCTTGCGAGCCGCTCTTGCATCTCGGCGAGCACGGACCGCGCGCTCACCTCATCGATCCCCGCCACACGTGAATCGTAGCCCGCAGCCGAAAACTGCACCATCGATCCGTCAGTAGTAAACAGCGTTCAATCGGTCGCCGGAATCGGCTGGATCGCGGTCCGATAGAATCGGACGCTGTAGATTGCAAAACGGCGTTTGTAATAGATTTTTGGAGTGTTGTCGGAATCTCCTGACGACCGCGCGTTGCCGCTCTGAAGGGTCGTGCGTGGCCACGATCTCGCGGTAAGCCAAGGCCGTGTCCGAGACGCCGCGCGCCCGTGGATCGCAGCCCGACGGTGGGCTCGATGGCGATCGCATCTCGCGGCTCGAGCGCCGCATTCGCGAGCTCGAGGCGCGCGCCCGCACGGCGGAGAACGAGCGCGACGAGCTGGTGCGCGCCTGCAACGATGCGCGCGCGGCGCAGGCCACGGCGCAGAATGCGATGCGCGCGCGCGATGACATCCTCGCCGGCGTGGCGCACGATCTGCGCAACCCGCTCGGCTCGATCGTCATGGGCGCATCGACGCTGCGCCAGCTCGGCGGCCACGGCGATCCGCGCACCGAGCGTATCGAGTCGATCGCCGAGCGCATCCACCGCCAGGCCGAGCGCATGGCGAGCCAGATCAGCGACCTCGCCGACCTCGTCGAGCTCGAGGCCGGGCGGCTCGCGATCCAGCGCGAGAGCTGCGCGCCCCGGGTGATCGTGGGCGCGGCGGGCGAGCGCGTCGGGCAGCTCGCGCTCGAGCGCGGCGTGGCGTTCGAGGCGCGCGCCGAGGCGGACCTGCCGGACGTCGAGTGCGATCCCGAGCGCGTGGTGCAGGTGCTGTCGAACCTGGTGACCTGCGCGGTCAAGGTCACGGCGCACGGCGGTGCGATCGAGGTCGGCGCGCGCGCCTCCGACCAGCGCGGCGTGGTGTTCTTCGTGCGCGACACGAGCCCCGTCGCGCGGCGCGACGAGCCTGCCGCGCACAACGGCTCGGCGTGGCGCAAGGCGCCCCCGTGCGTGCGGCCCGGGATCGGGTTCGCGCTCGCGCGCGGCGTCGTCGACGCGCACGGCGGGCAGCTGTGGACGGTGAGCGAGCCCAATGTCGGCAGCACCGTGTGCTTCTCGCTGTCGCCGTGACGTTGCGGTCCCGTCGCGCCGCCGACGACGCTTGGATTTGACCAACCTCGAGCGATCGTCCAGGATGACGGAAATATGTCCGCCACGGCTCCGGCTTCCAGCGCAGCTCCCTTGCCTCGCCGCTTCGAGGTCCGCCGCGATGCGATGGTGGTCGAGGGCCATGCGCTCGCGGAGATCGAGCTCGCCGGCTACCTCGTCGGGCAGCCTCTCGGCAGCGCGCCGGTCGTCGTCGTCGTCGGTGGCATCACGGCCTCGCCGTTTCCGTTCGGCGATGCGGCGAGCGGCGCCGAGGCGTGGTGGCCCGCGCTCCACGCGCCCGACCTGATCGATCCATCGCAGGCGACGGTGCTGTGCCCGTGCTGGCCCGGCAACGGCTCGACCTGGCGCGGCTTCGACGACGGGGTCATCCCGCCGCTGTCGGCGCTCGGGCTCGCCGATCTGATCGCGGCGTGGCTCGACGGCATCGGCTGCGCGAAGCCCGTCAGCTATGTCGGCGCGAGCCTGGGCGGCCTGGTCGGCATCGCGTTCGCAGTGCGCCACGCCGAGCGCTGCGCGCGCCTGATCACGATCTCGGCGGGGCTGCGGCCCGACGGCTGGGGCACCGCCACGCGCCACGTGCAGCGCGAGCTGGTGCGCGACGGCCAGCGCACCGGCGACGTGTTGACCGGGATGATCCGCGCGCGCCAGCTCGGCATGCTGACCTACCGCGGGCGCGACGAGCTCGATACGCGGTTCGGCGTGCTGGTGCCCGGGCTGGATCGGCCGCCGATCGCGGCGTATCTCGATCATCACGGCGAGCGGTTCGCGGCGCGCTTCCCGATGCGGACGTTCCTGTTGCTGTCGGAGGCGATCGATCGCAGCCACTTCGGCACCGATCAATCGTCGCTGCGCGCGCAGCTCGCGCGGGTCACCGCCGACGTGCTCGTGGTCGGCGTGCCGGGCGATCTGGTGTTCCCGTTTCCGCTCCAGCATGAGCTGTATCGCGAGCTCCAGGCGGTCGGCGCGTCGTGCTCGCTGTGGAAGCTCGATTCGGAGTACGGCCACGACGCGTTCCTGGCCGATCAGGACCGGCTGGCCGCGCTGTTGCGGGATGCGCGCGCATTCGGAGCCGCGTCGCCGCGGGCGCGCTTCGAGGGTGTGGGCGCGCGGCCCCTGCGCGAGATCCGGATCGGCATGCTCGGCTGCGGCACCGTCGGCACCGGCGTGCTCGAGATGCTCGACCGCCAGGCCGGTGCGATGGCCGAGCGCTACGGCGTGCGGTTCCGGGTGACCCGGATCGCCGTCCGCGACGCGGACAAGGCGCGCTCGCGGCTCGCCGACGGCGTGGCGCGCACGACGACGGCGCTCGACCTGGTCGCCGACCCCGAGGTCGATGTCATCGTCGAGGTCGCCGGTGGGCTGGCGGTCGAGCCCACGGTGGCCGCCGCGCTCGCCGCCGGCAAGCCCGTGGTGACCGCGAACAAGGCGCTGCTCGCGCGCAAGCTGGCCGAGCTCGGCGTGCTCGCGCAGCGGACCGGAACGCCGCTGCTGTGCGAGGCCGCCGCGGCCGCCGCGCTGCCGATCATCCGCCACCTGTCGCACCGCGCCGACGAGGTCGACAGCCTGATGGCGATCCTCAACGGCACCTGCAACTACATCATCACGCGGCTCGAGCAGGACGAGTGGGCGCTCGATCGCGCGATCGCCGAGGCCCAGCGGCTCGGGCTCACCGAGGCCGATCCATCGGCCGACCTCGACGGGCTCGACGCGGCCGCCAAGCTCTCGATCCTCGCCTATCGCGCGTTCGGCGCGTGGCTGCCGCCCGATACGCTGCCGGTGCGCGGCATCGGCGAGCTGTGGCCGGCCGACTGCGACCTCGCCGAGACGATGGGGTTCCGGATCCGGCTGATCGCGCACGCCGCCCGGCGCGGCGAGGAGCTGTGCGCCGCGGTCGAGCCGATGGTGCTCCCCGACTGGCACCTCCTGGCCTCCGTCGAGGAGGAGTACAACGCGGTGTACCTGCGGTGCGCGTCGTCGGGCGACCTCTCGCTGTTCGGCAAGGGCGCCGGCGCGCTGCCGACCGCGACCGCGATCCTCGGCGACCTGATCGACCTCGCGCAGGACAACTCGGTGCAGTGGCCTGTGCCGCGCCTGGGCTCGCCCGCGCAATCGCCGCCGCGCCGCCACTACCTGCGGGTCACCGCGGAGGCGCACCCCGGGCTGCCGCGCCGGGTCGATTCGCTGGTCCGGCGCGCCGGGCTCACGGTACAGAACCGCGCCGCGCGCGGCGAGCCGCTGGTGACGCATCACGGTTTTGTGATCTCGGCGAGCGACGATGCGCTGATCGCCGACGTCGTCGATCAGATCCGCGAGCTCGGACGGGTCGAGCAGACGCTGTGGCTCGGAGTCGCCGAGTGAGCGGAGCGGGCGAGCGGATCGCCGCGTGGCTCGACCCGGCGAGCTGCCCGGCGGAGCGGCCGCCGGTGGCGCAGATGGGCGCGGCGACCCGCGAGCTGCACGGTGCGCTCGATGCGCACGCGCGCGACACCGGCGTGGCGTGGCTGCATCCCGAGCGACGCACGATCCAGCGCGACCTGCTCGGCTCGCCCAACGTGGTGGCCTGGCAGGAAGCCAAGGCGGCGTTCCTGCTCATGGGTGATGGCGCGTGGTCGGAGCTGCCGCACCTCTACGCGCGCTACGGCACCCCGGGCACGTCGGCGCTGATCGCACAGCTGCGCTCGCTCGAGGGCGCGCGCGCCGCGATCGTCACCGACAGCGGCATGCAGGCGGTCGCGCTGGTGACCGATGTCTTGCTCCAGCGCGGCGGCCACGCGGTCGTGATGCGGCAGGTCTACAACAAGACCCGCACGTTCATCGAGCACAGCGCCAGGCGCGTCGGCGCCGAGGTCGCGCTGGTCGACGACGGCGACCACGCGGCGCTCGCGGCGGCGATCCGACCCGAGACGCGGCTGGTGTTCGCCGAGACGTTCACCAACCCGCTGACCCGCGCGCAGGACGTGCCGGCGCTCGCCGCGATCGCCGGCCGCGCGCACCTGGTCATCGACTCGACGATCGCGACGCCCTGGGCATTCGCCACGCCGCTGCTCGCGCGCGGCGCACGCGTGGTGATCGGCAGCCTGACCAAGGCGCTCGGCGGCCAGGACCTCGCGCTCGGCGGCTACATCGCGACCAACGACGCCGAGCTCGCCAACCAGCTCATGGACCTGGTCGCGATGCGCGGCGGCATCCTCGACGACGAGCGTGCCCAGCGCATCGCGATCGGCCTGCCCGCGGCCGAGCGCGCGTTCGCCCGCCGCTGCGAGACCGCCGCGCGCGTCGCCGGCTTCCTCGCCGCGCACCCGCGCGTCGAGCAGGTGTTTCATCCGTCGCTCGCCGGCCACGCCGACGCCGCGGTGATCGCGCGCGACTACCAGCGCACGGGCTCGCTGCTGGCGTTCCGGGTCGCGGGCGCGGACGAGCTGCGCCATCGCCATATCGCCGACGTGCTGGTGTCGTGCGGCGTGCTGCGCTACGCGCTGTCGTTCGATGGCCTCGCGACCAAGGTCAATCACCACCGCACGGTCTCGGAGTACTTCTCACCGCCCGAGCAGCTCGCACAGCTCGGGATCGATCGGTTGATCCGGCTCGGCATCGGGATCGAGGACGCCGAGGATCTGATCGCGTGCCTCAACTGGGCGCTCCACCACGAGCGCGACGTGACGACCGCGGAGCTCGATGCGTGGCGCAACGCACGGGCGCAATCGCTCGGCCTCGTGTAGCCTGGTCGGGTCGTGCGCTTCCAACGATCGGCGATGGCCCGCCGGGCGCTCGCGGCGCGCGCGGTCGCGATCGCGGCCGTGCTCGGGTGGCTCGCGGTCGCCGACGCTTCGCCGGCGGCGAGCCAGCGCGTCGTGCTCGCCGACGCGGACCCCGAGCTGCGCCACGCGGTCGAGCAGGTGCTCGCGCCGTGGCACCTCGCGGTCGTCATCGAGGGCCCACCGCCGACGGACACCGCGATGGCCGAGCAGCGCGCCGATGCCGACACCGCGCGGTTCGTGGTGTGGCGCGACGGCGAGCAGCTCGTGGTCTACGACCGCGAGCTCGGGTCCACGGAGCGGCGCGACAGCCGATCCGGCGTGCTCGACGCGCCGACTGCCGCGGCCGCCGCGCTCACGATCAAGACGATGATGCGCTTGCCGCCACCGCCCGAGGTCCCCGCGCGGGCGCCGCCGGCGGAGCCCGCGCCGGAGGGCCGCGTCGAGGTGCGCCTCGAGGCCGGCGTGGCGACCCGGCTCGCGAGCGGCGATGCCTCGACGAGCGCGCGGCTCGCCGGCGCGGTGCAGCTTCGCCCGTGGTCGCCGTGGGGTT
>DATIPJ010000861.1:0-13562 GCA_035472155.1 Kofleriaceae bacterium | reverse complement strand
CGCGAACTCGGTGTCGCCGCGGAACAGCTTCTCGGTGGTCAGAATTTCGTGGAGGATGATGCCGGTCGAGAACACGTCGGTCCGCGCGTCGAGCGGCATGCCGCGGATCTGCTCGGGCGACATGTAGCTGAACTTGCCCTTGAGGATGCCGATCTCGCTGGTGAACTTGACCAGCGCCTGGGCGATGCCGAAGTCGAGCAGCTTGACGTCGCCGTCGTACGACAGCCGGACGTTCGACGGCGAGACGTCGCGGTTGACGATGTTGAGCGGGCGGGCGTCGGCGCCGGCCAGCGTGTGCGCGAAGTGCAGGCCCTCGGCGATCCGCGCGGCGATGTAGACCGCGTGCGGCACCGGGATGCGCTGGCCGGTCTCCTGGCAGCGCCGCAGCACCTGGGTCAGGTCGCGCCCGCCGATGTACTCCATCGTGATGTAGTGCCTGCCGTCGAACTGGCCGAGCTCGATGGTCTCGACGATGCAGCGGTTGCGGAGCAGCATCGCGAGCTTGCCCTCGCGATGGAACATGTCCACGAACTTGGCCTCGCGCGCGAGCTGCGGCCGCATGACCTTCACGGCGAGCAGCTGGCGCGGACCGACCTGGGTCTTTGCGCGATAGACCTCGGCCATGCCGCCGCGCGCGATCAGGCCGAGCAGGTAATAGCGGCCGAACGGCACCGGGTCGTTGGGCGCTCCCGGCGACAGCTTGCCTTCCTGCGACGGCCGATCGGACACCATCGGTGAGCTACCACTTCACCACGAGCCGCTGTCCCGGCTCGACCTGCACCATCCGCGTTTCGATCCGCACGCCCGAGTCGTCCTTGAGGATCATCTTGAGCTTCCTGCCGTCGGGCGGCGCGGCGACCCCGATCTCGGGCGAGGTGATGCCGAGGTCGATCATCACGCCCGGCGCCTTCGGGTTCTCGAGCGCGATGCGGCCGAACGGGCGCTCGAGTCGATTCTCGACAATACTCCACTGGAATCTCATCACAGCAGATCCACCGGCGGTGACTGTGGCATATTCAAACAGCGCCATCTCGAACTTGGGATTGAAGCACAGACCTTTGTAGTTTCCGGGGGCAACCGCGATCCCTTTTGCAGGGAGCTTGATGGTCAGGCGTTGTCGGTTGATCCACAGCTCGCTGCACGGCAGGCTCGATGTTACCTGCAGCGTACCGAGGACGTTCGCCAGCTTCGAGAGCTCCGCCCGCACGATGTCGGCGTTGGGGCCGAACGGGCGCAGCTGGAGGTAGCGCAGGTAGAAGTCGCGCTTGGGATCGGGCGCGCCCAGCTTGTCGTACGTGGCGCCGAGCTCGCGGAGAAAGCCCGGCAGCTCGGGGGCGAGCGCATATCCGATATGGAAGTAGACCAGCGCGTCGCCGTATTGCCGCGTCGAGAACGCCGCGCGGCCGAGGGCAAACGCGCGCCGGGCCTCGGGGGCGAGCTCGGCGAGCGCGAGCTTGTCGGCGAACGGGTCCTTCACACTGCCGAGCCGCACGGCCTCGGCCTGGGCCGCCGTGCGTTCGTCGCCGTCGGCCGCCGCCGCATAGTCGGCCCACGCCTCGGCGGCGCGCTCGTTCTGGCCGGCCAGCGTCCACATCGTGGCGAGCTGCTTGGACTCGGGGCTGCCCGCGCCGCGCGCCACGACGATCGCCTGATAGAGCGGAATCGCACGCGCCCAGTCGCGCGCCCTGGCGGCGCGCTGGGCCGGCGCGACCAGGAAGGCCGACAGCGCCGCGCGCGGCTTCTTGGTGGCCACCGTTTGTGCGCAATCCTCACGCGCTGCACCCCTGCGCGCTGCACCCTCGGTCTTGCCGGGAGGGCAGGCGCCTGTGGCATCGGCGCGTGCATGCGCGTGCACTGCTGCGACAAGCGCGACGAAAACTGTCGCACCAGCTCGTACCCTCACGCGCCGAGCGTACCACGGACCACTACACTTACCGTCGGGTACCGACGCTTCGCTGTGATAGCCTCCACGAGGGCCCCTGGCAGGCAAGGGGAAGGGAGCGGCGAACACGGGGCCTTCGTGATGCACGTCGTCATCCTCGAACGCAACAAGCTCGTGGGGCGCAAGGTAGCTCGGTTGTTCACGGCGGCCGGGACGTCGGCGGTGACGATCGAGGATCCGGCTTCGCTCGCGGCGGCGCTCGACGGCGTCGACGTGCTGTGCGCCGATAGCTTCGACGGCGACCTGGTGGCCGAGCAGATCCGCGCCCGCCCCGGCATGCGCGGTGTGCTGTGGACCGCAGAGCCGTTGCGCAGATCGTTGCGCTACGTCGTCGAGACCCAGGCGATCGACAACGTGGTCGGGCGGCGCGACTTCGAGTCTGCGCCGCGTGCGTGGGAGATCACAATGCTCGCGCGCCGGCTGCAGGGCGTGCCAACCCCGCCGCTCGCCGCCTATCTCGATTGGGGATGTAGCTCACAGGACATCGAGGTGCGCGGGTCGCGCGACCGCGACGCCGCGACCGGCAAGATCCACGACTTCGTGGCCGCGCTGGGCGTGCCGCGGCGTGTCGCCGAGATGTTTGCGGAGCTGGGCGAAGAGCTGCTGATGAATGCGATGTACGATGCACCGGTCGATGCCGCCGGGCGCCCCAAGTACGCAGCCGATCGCAAGGCGTCGATCGACCTGCCGGCGCACGAGCGCCCGGCGCTGCGGATCGCGACCGATGGCACACGACTCGCCCTCCAGGTGCGCGATCCATTCGGCCGGCTCGAGCGCCGCCACGTGTTCGAAGGCCTCGCGCGCGGGCTGGCCAGCGGCGAGCAAGATCGCTCGGGCGGCGGGGCAGGGCTGGGCATGATGGTGTGCCACAACGCGTCGAGCGCGCTGTTCTTCGATGTCGTGCCCGACCGGCACACCGAGGTCACGGCGCTGTTCGAGCTCGATATCAACCTGCGCGAATTCAGGACCTCGGCCAAGTCGCTGCACTTCTGGAGACACTGATGCACATCGATCGACCCATCGGCAATCGACCGTCGCAGCCAGTCGTGGCGGGCGGCGCAGCACCGAAGCTGGTCATCGAGAAGTTCGCCGATGGCGGCGTCGCGTGCATCAAGTTCGTCGGCACGATCGACGAGTCGTTCGAGGGCAAGAAGCTCGGGATGACGGCGGCGGCCGATACGCTGGTGCTCGACCTCGGCGGCGTGAAGAAGATCAGCTCGTTCGGGATCCGCGAGTGGGTCGACTTCGTGACCACCGCGAGCAAGCACGTGCGCCAGCTGATCCTGATCGAGTGCACGCCCAAGGTCGTCGACCAGCTCAACATGGTCGCGAACTTCACGGGCGGCGGCCGCGTATTCAGCTTCTACGTGCCGTTTCGCTGCGACTACTGTGACAGCGAGCACCGCGTGCTGCTCCAGGTCGACCGCGACTTCGAGGCGATGAAGTCGCTCAGGCTCGCCGAGCGGCCGTGCCTGTCGTGCAAGGAGTCGATGTATTTCGACGAGGACGGCGCGACGTTCTTCTCGTACCTGCTCGGCCAGGAGCGGTTTCAGCTCGAGCCCGCCGTCGAGGCGTTCCTCGCCAGCAAGCTCAACTACGCAGTCAGCGACCTCAACCGCAAGCTGCGGGTCGACAAGGTCATCGAGGGGCGCACGACGTACCTGCGGCTCAACGGCGATCTCGACCGCTCGTTCCCGCGCGAGAAGCTCGCCGAGGGGCTCGAGGGCACGGTGATCGTCGACCTCGGCGCGATCGGCAAGATCGAGCCGGCGGGCGCGATGGAGTGGCGCGGCTTCGTCGGCATGGTGACGCCGGTGGTCGAGAAGCTGTATCTGGCGTCCGCGCCGCCGACGTTTGTCGAGAAGCTGTGCTCGCGCGATGACCTGAACCCCAAGGTCCAGCTGATCACCGTGCTGATGCCGTACACCTGCACGAGCTGTGGGACGACCAGCGCACACAACATCGATGTCGGGGCGCACTACGATGTCCTGAAGTTCGCGACCGCTCCGGAGCTGCGCTGTCCGGCGTGCAAGCACGCGATGCAGTGCCACGCGGGCGAGACGGTGATGACGCTCCTGCCCACGATGCCGCGGCCGACGGCGGGGCCCGAGCTGGTCAAGACGATCGCGATGTTGCGCGAGCGCGCGCTCCAGGTCGCGGGCCAGGTCCGGCGGCCGCTCAAGGCGCAGGGCTCGAACGGGCTCGCGGTGCCGGTCCAGCAGCGGACGTCGATCGCCGTGCCGATCCTCGCCGCGCTGCTCGCGGTGGTGCTCGCGGCAGGCGGCTATCTGATCGTGCAGCGGGTCACGGCCAAGCCGCCGCCCGGCGGGCTCGGTGCGCTCATCGGGCGCAGCGCGGCGGCGCGGCCGGCGTGGGTCGCGTTCGAGACGCCGTCGGTGGCGAGCTGCAGCGAGACCGCGGGCAAGGCGATCTCGTGCGTCGGCGTGTCGTCGATCTCGGCGCGCCAGGACGACGCCGAGGACGAGGCGGCCGATGCCGCGCTCGACGCCGCGGCGAATGCGCTCGCCGTCCGGATCGCGGACGCCCGGTGGAAGCAGGTCGTGCTGCCGATCTACGCGGCGGCGCGCGACGCCAAGATCGCGGCGTTCGATCGCGATCCGAGCAACACCAGCGCGCGGCGCGAGGTGCGCGAGGCGCGCCATGCGGTCGCTCAGGCGCTGCGCGCGAGCGGCGGCGGCGCGGTGCCGGCGGCGCCGACCGCGCGCTACTGGGAGGAGTACCAGAGCGTCGACGGCAAGCATTACCTCGCGTTCGCGCAGGTCGCGCTCGGCGCGACCGAGCTCGGCAAGTTGATCGAGGCCTACACGGCGCGCGGCACGGCGCTCGGCGCGACGGCGGTGACGATGTTCCCGCTGGTCGGCTGGCGCTATCCGCGGCTCGAGCGCGGCGCGGTGATCGTCGGGCTCGGCGAGGGGCCGCTGCAGGAGCTCGGGCTCGCCGAGCAGTACATCGTGCTCGGCGTCGACGGGCGCGACGTCGGCGATGCGGCGGCGTTCGCCAAGCTCGCGGGCGATGAATACAGCGGGCTCGTCGATCGCGGCGGCGCGCTGCGGCTCAAGGTCCAGGCCGCCGAGGGGCCGCCGCGCGAGTTCGCCACCGAGCTCAAGCCCGCGCGAGGCGACGCTGCACCGGCGAACGGCAAGCGCGGGCCGCGCGGAACGGCGCCGCCGAGCAACGGCGTCAATGTGTGGGACAAGGCCAATGGTGGGCGTGGAAGTGGTCGCGACGACCCGACGCAATGAGCTCGGCCGCACCGATTGCATTCATTCGTGTGAAGTTTTTCAGCGATTGAAGATGTTTCGTTACACGCAATCGCGATCACGAAGTGGGGACTCCGGAAGCACGGACACAAAAGAACTTCCGTGCACGTTCCGTCCAGACATTGGCGCCGAAGGAACACATCGGTTCGCGTTCGCGACTCTGATACTGTGATCCGACGTGCGATCTCGTTGATGTGATCGCGGTGGTAGCTCGATGGGCATCTTCTCGCGGATCTTTCAACGTGGCCAAGAGGGTGGTCCGTCCGACGCGGGGTCGGAGGCTGGAAATTCCATGAACGACGATACCGAGCGCATCGTCACTGCACCGCCTTCACCGCCGGCTGCGCCCCCCGCATCGTTCCAGGGAGACGAGCCTCCTGCGCAGGGCGCTCCGAAACTTCCTGGTCTCACGCCTGCGTTCGCCTCGGCGGGTACGGCCGCACCGCACACGCCGGCGGAGCCGTCTCGATCGATGTGGGACTGGCCAGGTCCGCAACCGCGGCGCAACGAGCGCGCCGCTACAGGTTCTTCGGATGAATCGCCGCAGTCCGCGGCGCCCCCCGAGCCGCGGGCAGCGCCGCGCGCAGGAGTGTTGCCCAGCGTGCCTCGTACCCAGCCGACTGCCGAGCCCACCAAGCCCGAGGCGCCGAAAGAGCGCGATCCGACCATGGTGCTGTCGCCGCCGCCGGCGCCATCGTCGCAGCAGGCGCCGCTGCCCGGGCTGCCGCCGCGACCGACGGTGAAGTTTTCGCCGCCACCCCCGAGCCCACCGGCGAGCCCGCCCGCCGCCAAGGCCGGATCACCGTCGGCACCTGCATCGCCGCTGGCGCCGCCTTCCGCGCCGGCTGTGCCCGCCTCGAGCGCTGGAACGGGCCTGGCCGCCGCGCTCGCCGCTGCACCGGCACCGGTACCGGCGTCGTCGGCACCGGTCCTTCCGCCGCGCGCGCCCGCTGCCCCGAAGGCGGGGGCCGCGAGTCGACCGCCGCGCCGCGCGCACTCGGACTCGGTCGGCGCCGCGATCGATCAGGCGATCGAGCCGCATGAGACTCCGACGCAGCAAGCGGCACCGGGGGTGTCGACCGTCGAGGATCTCGCCGAGGTGCGCCGCGTGTTCAACGACGTCGCGGCGATCCACGTGGCGCAGGTCCGCGACGTGATGCTCGAGCTGCGCTACGGCGACGCTGCACCGGCGTGGATCGAGTCGACCCAGCCGGCGCTGCGCTCGCTGCGCTCGATGGCGGCGCAGATGGAGCTGACCGAGCTGTGCATGGCGCTCGATCAATTCTGCACGGCGGTCGACGGTGCGGTGGGCGGGCGCGCGCAGATCACCGAGGACGGCAAGGCCGAGCTGCTCCGCCGGTACCAGCGCTTGATCGAGCTCATCCCGCAGGCGTTCGAGCTCGACGCCGAGCGCGATCGCCGCGAGCCGATCATCGTCGAGGCGCTGCTCTACCAGATCGAGGGCGTCGAGCGCCGCACCGTCGAGAAGCTGTTCGCGGTGGGGCTGTCGCGGCTCGATGCGCTGATGCGCGCCACCGCCGAGGAGATCGCGGTGGTCGCCGGGCTGCGCCAGGATCTCGCCGAGGCGATCGTCGAGCAGTTCCGCTCGTATCGCACCGGCTCTGGCTCGGGGCTCGCTGCCGCCGACCCGCTCGCCGAGCGCCGCGCCCTCGGAGATCTGTTGATCATGCTGTGCGTGCAGAACGACGACTACGCGCATAACGCCACCAAGTGGACCGACGAGGCCCGCAACCGCAAGCGCGAGGCGCGCAAGCACCGCGACCAGGTCTACCAGCGCATCAAGGTCGCGCTGGCCAGGCTCGGAGAGCGCGAGCAGCTCGCCCGCCTCGAGAAGCTCACGTTCGACGAACGGATCGCGACCCTCGATCGCTTTCTGTCCGCGGCGATCCCGGCTCGCACACCGCCGGGAAAACCCTGAGACTGAGGGAGTAGAACGATGGCAGCGATATCTCGCGACGACGTACTCAAGCGGATCCAGCGCGGAGAGAAGCTCGATCGCACCGATCTCAAGGGCATCGATCTCTCGCAGGCCAAGCTGGTCAAGGCGGCGCTCGATCGCGCGGATCTCGACGGTGCGAACCTCGAAGGCGCCGACCTCTCGCAGGCGGCGCTGCGGCGCGCCAGCCTGCGCGAGGCCTACCTCGTCGGCGCGAACCTCAGCGGTGCCAACCTCGAGAACGCGGACTTCGAAGGCGCCAAGCTCGAGCGCGCGGTGCTGGTCGGTGCGAACCTGACCCGCGCGAACCTCGAGGGCGCGAACCTGACCGGCGCGAACCTGACCGGTGCGGCGCTCAGCTACGCGCAGCTCGCGGGCGCCAAGCTCGGCGGCGCGAACCTGGCCGACAGCGTGTTCACCCACGCCGAGCTCGACGAGGCCTACCTCGGCGGTGTGTCGGCTCCGTCGGCGCGGTTCAGCAACGCCAGCCTCGCGAGCGCCAACCTCGAGGACGCCGCGCTGCGCGGCGCGATCCTCGACGAGGCGGTCCTGCACCGCGCGATCGCGCGCAACGCCGACTTCACCGGTGCATCGCTGGTCAAGGTCAACTTCTCGGGCGCCGACCTGACCGGCGCGAAGCTCGGCGGCGCCGACATCCGCCACGCGACGTTCGCGCGCGCGCAGCTCGCCGGCGCGGTCCTGACCGGCGCCAAGGTCGCCGGGCTCGTCGGTACCGGCCTGCCGCTCGGCTCGATCGAGGTCACGTGGCTCGATCTCAGCCCGGCGGGCGACGGCACGCAGCGGGTCGAGAACGGGGTCATCCCGTCGGTCCTCACGGTCGGCGCGGTCACCCTGGTGCCTGCGGCCGCCGGCGCCGCCGCCGTCGAGACCCGCCGCCGCTACTTCGGGCGCGGCGACGTGCTGCGCAACGCGACGCTGGCGTTCGACGCCGGCGCGCAGGTCGAGATCGATGGCCTGTTCCAGAACTGCACGATCAATGTCGGGCACGAGACCGAGCTGGTGATCGGCCCGTCGGGCGTGCTCGCCGATTGCGAGATCGTCGGCGCCGGCTGCATCACGGTGCACGGCAAGTTCTTCGAGCGCGCCGCGCCCGGTATCGTCGGTCCGCGCAAGCTGATGGTCAGCTCGCGCGGCGCGGTGGTCTCGGCGATCGCCCAGAGCGGGGAGCCGACCGGCTTCGCGTTCGAGAGCGGCTGCCAGCTCCGCGTGAAGATCATTCCCCCCGGCACTCAACCGGTGGTCAAGAACTCCTCCAGAAGCCTGTAACGACAAGAGCGAGGTGATCTGATGAGCGACAAGAGCGGACTTCCCACCGGCAAGCACACCCTCGTCGAGGACGGGACCGAATTCAAAGGCACGATGTCGTCGAAATGCCCGATCGTGGTGATGGGCAAGGTCGAAGGCGATATCGCAGGCCCGGTCATCCACATCACGCCGAGCGGCGTGGTGGCCGGCGTGGTCAAGGTCAAGGAGCTCCGTTCCGACGGTGAGCTGGCCGGCGAGGTCGAGGCCGACTCGGTCCAGATCTCGGGGCGCGTCCGCGACCGCACGACGATCCGCGCGCGCACGCTCGAGGTCTCGCTGACCGCGCAGAAGGGCGCCATGCAGGTCATGTTCGGCGAGTGCGAGCTCGCCGTCGGCGACGAGCCCAACAAGGAGGCCGCCGTCGCCGCCGCGCTGGCGCCCGCGCCGCCGGGCCCGCCCGAGCCGCCGAAGCCGACCGCCGCTGCGGGGAAGGGAGCGGCGGCGCCGGCGGCGACTTCAACTGCGGAGTCCGACGAAGCGGCCAAGCGCCGCCGCGGCACGCAGCCGCCGCCCGGTACACCCTCGGCGTCCTGAGCTGCCGTCGCCCGGATCGAGCCTCGCGCCGCGAAGGCGAGCCATCAGCGCGCGTCGTGCGTCTCGCCCGAAAGCGGCGTCGCGCGCATCGAGGGCCTGCGGCAGAACTCCTCGTACCAGCGCGCGATCCGCGGGTGGCGCGCGCCGAACGACGGCAGCTCGCGGAAGGCGATCCAGCTGAGCCCGGTGGCGAGCGCGATCTGGCCGATATCGAGCGGGCCGTCGAGCGCGCCCTCGCGCTCGATGAAGTCGTAGCTGGTCACCAGCTTGTCGCGATGGCCATCGGCGATCGCGGTCCAGCGCAGCGCCTCGGGGCGGCGCACGATCTCCCAGCGCAGCGCGATGCCGGCATCCGCGATGCCCTGTGCGAGCGCCTGCAGCCGGAGCGCGTGCCAGCGCGCGGGGCCGCGCGGTGGAATCACCTTGGGCCCCTCGTGCAGCGTATCGAGGTACTCGACGATCACCGTCGAGTCGAACAGGCAGTCGCCCTCGTCGGTGATCAGCACCGGCACCTTGCCGAGCGGGTTGTACGCGAACACGGTGTCGTTGCGCACCACCGGGCTGGTCTCCTCGTGGAGGACATCGAGCCGGTGGGCGAGCCCGACCTCGTGCGCCATCACGAGGACCTTGCGCGCGTACGGAGAATGCGTCTGATAGAACAGCTTCATGTGCACCGTCGCCTGGGACCGCGCATAACATAGCGCCGGCACGGCGCAGCGGGGCTCGCAGATCCGCGCGCGGATCACGAGCACAGCCGAGGGTCCGCGCTTAATGCCGGCCTCCCGGCGCGGCGATCAGTGTGAGCGCCGCGGCGTACACCGGATCTTCGCCGGCGATGTAGTCGTCCCAGGTGGGCTCGATGGCGCGCGCCGGCGCGAGCGAGTCGACATCGAGATCGAGCACGGGCTCGCGATCGGGATACGGCCGCTTCGAGTAGGCGTGGAACGCGTTCGCGTAGTGCACGGTCAGGCCCGAATGGGGCAGCACGAGGTTGCCGCCCTCCGACCAGCTGTCGAGCTCGTCGCCGACCGGCTCACCGAGGATCACCGCGTCCGCGAGCTGCTTGCACTGCGCGGCGAGGGTGATGCCGGCGGAGAACGTCGCGCGGCCGGTGAGCACGAACAGCGGGATGCGGCCGCGGAAGGCGGCGAGCTTGTCGGCGAGCGCCGAGGTCACCGTCAGATCGCCGCCGGTGTTGAACCGCACGTCGACGACGATCGCGCGCGGCGGCCGGCGCTCGAGCTCGGCGACCAGGCGGGCGGCGAACGCGGGCATCGGCTCGGCGGGATCGGCCTGCGCGCGGTTGACCTGGACGTACAGCGCGTCGTCCTCGGGGACGCGCTCGAACCAGTACGGCTTCGACGGCCGGCGCAGGTAGCGCGGCGCGCTGTCGGTCGAGAGCGCGGGCGCGAGGTCGTCGGCGCGGGGATACGACGGCGCGAGGTCCCACCACGCCTCGACGGGCGCGGTCTGCCGGCGCAGCGCGGGCGCCGCGAGCGAGACCAGGCGAGGCCCGCTGCCGCACGAGAGGGCGAGCGTCGCTCGATCGGGGTTGCGCGCGACGGCCACCGCGTGCAGCGCGTCGGGGCTGGTCAGGAAGTAGCTGGCCATGTAGCGCTGCCACGATGGGTTGCCGGCCTCGACGCCGCGCACGCGCGCGGCTGCGGTGGCGATGTCGATGCCATCGATGTCGACGACGCGGCAGCCGAGGAGATCGCGGTGCGCGGGCGCGGCGCGCACGATGCGCAGCTCGTCGCGGAACCACCAGACGCGGATCGGCAGCCGGCGCAGCTCGCTGCGGTTGCGCATCAGATAGAGCCGCGTGTGTGCGTTGCCCCCCGAGGCGATCGCGCGGGCGAGCTCGACCATGACCTGCGCGTCGGTCATCGCGTCGGCCGCGTCGCGCAGCCGCTCGATCTGTGCGCGGGCGGCGGCGCGGTGCTCGGGATCGAAGCTCCGGTCGTAGCGCAGGAAGCGCGCGAGCACGCTGTCGAGGTCCTGGCGCCACGCCTCGCCGCGGTTCGCCGGCGGTGCGGGCGCGGGGAGCGAGGCGAGCCAGAACGGGATCTGTCCGTCGAGCGTCGTCACGTTACCGCGCAGCTCTGCGCCGTGGCGCACGCCCTCGAAGCGCCAGGTCTCGGACGGCAACTTCAGCTCGAACGACAGGCCGTCGTCGGTCGAGGCGAGATGAGCGATCGCACCTTCGACGGGTCCACCCGCGGCGAGCTGTCCGCGCGCGGCGCCGAAGTCGATGCTGACGACGTACGGCCGCCGCGGATTGGCGATCTCGCCTTCCCACGTGCCGGTCGGCGCCGACGGCAGCGAACGGCCGCAACCCGCGATCGCCACACCGGCGACCAGCGCGAGAGGGCGGACCAGCCAGGCGAGCCCGGTGCTCGGACGTCGAAGCACGGGGCTGGATCCCCGACGGGCAACGGCGGTTTACCGCGGACACGTGCTTCGAATCGCGCGCAGGTGCGTGAAGTAGTGCGACAAGCCTGCGTCGGTGTCGTCGTCTCGTCGCATGACGCGGCTCGGGCGTCGCAGGGTGCGTTGGTTCAGGCTGCTCAGGTCGGCTCAGCCTGGGCGCAGCTCGATCCAGAAGGCCGTGATGCCGCGGGCGCAATCGACGCCGACGCTGCCGCCATGGCCGAGGGCCGTGCAGCGGCCGCGCACCGGCCGTGGGGGCGCGGTCGAGGGTTCGTGAAGATTTCGCGCAGAAAGATCCGGCGCGCGATACGTATAAAGAGATACGCCATGACGAGCGCAACCCCCGCCACCGTCGATCCGCGCGATGCCGAGCTGCGCGAGCTGATCGTGCGCGGCGAGCACGAGCGCGCCACCGAGGAGGCGCTGCGCTCGTACGGCCCGGAGCTGGTGGGCTGGCTGTGCTCGATCTTGCCGACCAACGCCGACGCGCACGACGCGTTCTCGCGGATGTCGGAGGAGCTGTGGAAGAGCCTGCGCCGGTTCGACGGGCGGTGCTCCGTTCGCACCTGGTGCTACATGCTGGCCCGCCACGCTGCGGCGCGCATCCGCGGGCGCAGCGGCAAGCGCCGCGAAGTGCTGGTGTCGCAGATCCCGTCGCTGCAGCAGGCGGTGACCCGGATCTGGACCACGTCGTCGCAGGACGCCAAGCGCACGCGCGACGTCTATGCCGAGATCCGGACCGAGCTCGACGAGGAGGATCAGACGCTGCTCGTGCTGCGCGTCGACCGCAACCTCGCATGGCGCGACATCGCGCAGGTCCTCCTCGGCGAGGACGCCCGGCCGGGCGCGCTCACCCGCAAGGCCACCGCGCTGCGCAAGCAGTTCGAGCGCGTGAAGGACCGCCTGCGCTCGCTCGCTGCGCGCCGCCTCGACTGACCTGATCACGAGCTCGCGATCGAGGTCGAGCGTCAACGCGAAGCGTGTCCGTGCTCTCGTCGAGATCACGCTCCGGGCGAGTGGGGAGCTCGATGGCGCCGCCGGACGGGCGCATGGCGAGCCGCTGGTCGTCGACGCGGGCGGCTTAGCTCGGAGATCGCCGATGTGCTGGAGGTCTGGCGCTCAGGGACCGGCGTCGCTGCGGTAGAAGTCGAGCTCGTTGCCCGCGTCCGGCTCGAGGCGGGTCGGCCGGCGCGGCGGCCGCACCGTCGCGCGGCCCGCGTCCATCGGGATCACCGCGCCGGCGTCGGGCCGCAGCGGCGGCACGGTGGCATCGAGGAGCAGCGCGGCGTCGCGCGGCGCGCGCGCGTCGATGGGGGCGGTCGCCGCATCGCTCGCCGCCGCATCGCCCGGCCGCGCGGCTGCATCGTTCGCGATGCCGCCTGCGTCGCTCGGCCCGCCCGCGCCATCCGAGGGCGCCGCGCCCGCGTCGAGCACAGCGGCGTGCGTCGGGCGCCGCGACTGCCAGCTGACGGCGATCGCCGCCGCCATCGTACCGCCGGCGAGCGCCGCGATCAGGCCGATCCACCAGCGGCGGCGCGGCACGCGATCGGCCGAGCTCGGCATCGTGGCCGGGCCGCGCGCGACGACCTGCGACGTCATCTGGCCGACCGTCGTCGCCGTGACGACCTGGCTGCCCGGGCCCGCCTCGCCGAGCAGCGTGCGGCGGACCTCGGCGGCGCTCTGCGGCCGGTCGCCCGGGTGCTTGGCGATCAGCCGCCGGATCAGCTCGGCGAGCGCGGGCGGCACGTCGGGCGGCAGCGGCGCTGCGAGCTCGTACAGGTGGTTCGACAGCACGCGATCGATCGACGTGCCCCCGAACGCCGGCGCGCCGCTCAGCATCTCGTGCAGCATGCAGCCGAGCGCATAGAGGTCGACGCGCTGGTCGGTCGGCTGCCCGGCGATCTGCTCGGGCGCCATGTAGAGCGGTGTGCCGAGCAGCGCGTCCGAGTGCGTGACCTTGGACATCGCCTCGCGGCCCAGCGACTTCGCGAGCCCGAAGTCGAGGACCTTCACCAGGTCGCGCCCGGGCGGATCGTCGAGGATCATCACGTTGCCGGGCTTGAGGTCGCGGTGCACGATGCCCTGCTTGTGG
>DATIPJ010000860.1:0-2699 GCA_035472155.1 Kofleriaceae bacterium | reverse complement strand
TCCGACCCACGAGCGCGCCGACGATGCGTTCTACTTCCGCGGCCAGGCCTATACCAACCTCAAGGACTGGGACCACGCGATCGGCGTCTACCAGCAGCTGTACGAGAAGTACCCCGACAGCTCGCTCGCCGACGACGGCCTGTACTTCGCGGCGCTCGCGGCGAGTCAGCTCAAGAACTGCACCGAGGCGCGCACGTACCTGGGGCTCATCCGGCAGAAGTACCCCAAGTCGAACGTGACCAAGCAGGCCACCGATCTCGACAACACGCTCAAGAAGGATCTCAAGAACAAGGCGAAGTGCAGCTCCTGAGTCCCGTCGCTCGACGGCGCGCTACTTGCCGCCGACCTTCTTGAACTGATCCAGCGCGTCGGCCTTCAGCTCGTACTTCGGTGCCAGCTTCGAGTGGCACTGATTGCAGCTCTTGATCTTCTTCTCTTTCATGAAGGCCTTCATCGCGTCCTTGGCCTCCTTCTGCCCGCCCTTCTCGCACGCCTGCTTGACGAGCTCGGTCTTGAAGTCAGTGTGAACGCAGGCGGTGCTGGCGCTCTCCGCCGAGGCCGACAGCGTCGCGAACGTGAGTCCGCCGACAAGGGTGGTGATGATCGCGAGCAGTCCGAGCTTCTTCATATCGGTCAAGATCCTTGTGTTGCGTGCCTGGCTTCGACGAGGCGCACCACGGGCTATTCAGCACCCGCGCCCGTGCGCATCTTAGCCACCTCGGAAACGTTGGCAATTCGCCGCTGGTTCCGTTCCTTCCAACACCGAGCGACGAAAGTTGCGCGCGAGGCGATTTGCCCCACAGCGCCCGTACGTCACGGTCGAAACTGCCGCGCGGCGTCACCCGGATCACGCGCGCCGTTCACCGCGCGGATCGCACAGATCGCGCGTGCACCCGCGCGGTAGATCTCCGCCGCGCTTTCCGCCGGGATCCCACCGATCGCGACGATCGGCGTGCCGCCCGCGGCATCCACTGCCGCGCGCAGCCCGGCGATGCCCTGCACCGGATCGGGCCGCTCCTTCGTCGTCGTCGTGAACACCGGCCCAAACCCGAGATAGTCTGCGCCCCCTGCGCAGGCTGCGCGCACCTGTGCGACATCGTGCGTGGACACGCCGATCCAGAGATCCCCCGAGATCCGGCGCGCTTCCTCGAGCGGCAGATCGGTCTGTCCGAGATGCACGCCATCGGCCTTCACGGCGAGCGCGATGTCGATCCGGTCGTTGACGATCAGCGCAGCGCCAACGTCGTCGCAGACCCGTCGCGCCATGCGCGCGACCCGGAGCACCTCGGCGGCGTCGACCGGTCCCGTGCGCGGCTTGAGGCGCACCTGCAGCACCCGCGCCTCTCCGACCAGCGTGCGCGCGAGCGCCTCGTCATCGCGATCGAGCACGGCGTAGAACCCGCGGATCGCATCGCTCACCGTGGTCCGGCTCCGCCCGCCGCTCGGTCCACTCATCATATTCCGAGTGTCCCTCGCTTCGCTGGTCCGGTCCGACCCCGCCTCCGGCGTGTCACCCCGGGCTTCGCTCGGTCCACTCATCGCATCTGCAGCTCGAGCTGCTCGAGCTCGCGCGCCTTGTCGCGCAGCGCCGCCGCGCGTTCGAACTCGAGATCGGCGGCCGCCTGCTTCATCTCGCTGCGCAGCTTCTCGATCGCGGCCCGCAGCGAGCCGAGGTCGTCGATCTTCTGCAGATCGAGCGCCGCGACCTGCAGCGCGCGCCGGCCCTTCTGCGGCATCGGCTCGGCGATCTGGATGTCCATGATCGCCCGGCGCGCCGACCGCGGCACGATGCCGTGCTCCTCGTTGAACGTATGCTGTACCGCGCGCCGCCGGTTGGTCTCTCCGACCGCGAGCCGGATCGAGTCGGTCTCCTTGTCGGCGTAGAGCAGCACCTTGCCGTGCAGGTTGCGCGCCGCGCGGCCGATGGTCTGGATCAGCGAGCGCTCGCTGCGCAGGAAGCCCTCCTTGTCTGCGTCGAGGATGCCGACCAGCGAGACCTCCGGGATATCGAGCCCCTCGCGCAAGAGGTTGATGCCGACCAGCACGTCGAACTCGCCGCGCCGCAGGTCGCGCACGATCTGGATGCGCTCCAGCGTATCGACGTCGGAGTGCAGGTAGCGGACCCGCACCCCGATCTCGCGGTAGTACTCGGTCAGGTCCTCGGCCATCCGCTTGGTCAGCGTGGTGACCAGCACCCTGTCGCCCGCCGCCGTGCGCTCGCGGATCTCGGCGAGCAGGTCGTCGACCTGATGGGCGACCGGGCGGACCTGCACCTCGGGGTCGAGCAACCCGGTCGGGCGGATGATCTGCTCGACGACCACGCCCCGGGCCTGGGCGAGCTCCCACTCGGCCGGCGTCGCGGACACGTAGATCGTCTGGCGCGCCCGCGTGCGCCACTCATCGAACCGGAGCGGCCGGTTGTCGAGCGCGCTGGGCAGCCGGAAGCCGAACTCGACCAGCGTCTCCTTGCGCGACCGATCGCCGTTATACATCGCGCCGATCTGCGGGACCGTCTGGTGCGACTCGTCGATGATCAGCAAGTAGTCCTGATCGAAGTAGTCCATCAGCGTCGGCGGTGGCTCGCCGGGCGCGCGGTGCTGACCTGGGGCCTGCTGTCCAAAGCGCGGCGCCAATCATGTCGCCAGGCGTGGGCGTGGCGAACAACCTGTTGGGCCGGCTAAGCCAGACTGATGGCGCGC
>DATIPJ010000859.1:0-6202 GCA_035472155.1 Kofleriaceae bacterium | reverse complement strand
GGTCCGGCTCGCGCCGGCGATCGATCGCGGCGAGCTCGCGGTGTCTCGCTACCGCGGCCGTACGTATGTGGTCGCGCAGATCGCCGCCCCGGGTGGTGTGCCCGGTGCGCCGGTGGCGCCGCGCGCGCGCGACGCCGCGATCACCGAGGGGGTGATCGTCTCGGCCGAGGGCGGCGCGTGGCACGAGGTGCTGCGGTTCCCGCTCGGCGGCGTCGGGCTCGACCACGACTATGGCATCGCGGTCGATGCGACCGCCGACGGCATCTTCCGCTACCAGACGCGCGGCGACATCCGGCGCTGCGACGGCAAGCCGGGCTATCTGTTCGCCGAGAAGTTCGACGGCGTGCGGTTCCGCCGCTCGAGCGCGCTGCCCTCGAGTGTGCCCGAGGGCGTACCCATGCTGGCGGCGCGGCTCGACGGCGCCAGCGCCGCACCACCGGCGGTCTACCAGGCGCGCGCGGCGTCGCTCGAGGTCGGCATCGGCGACGCCGGCGGGCTGGTCATCCCGCGCGAGCTCGACGACGGCCGGCTCGACACCCTGTGGCGCGAGGAGCTCGCGGCGAGCACCGGCGAGGGCCAGTTCTTCACCTTCGAGCCGCGCGCCGCCAGCGCCGCCGCGCACCAGCTGCGCATCGTGCCCGGCAATCCCGCGTCGAGCGCGACGATGAAGCGGTTCAACCGGCCGCGCCGGATCGCCGTGGTCGCCGCGCACGACGCGTGGCGGGTCGAGCTGCCCGACGCCGCGAACGATCCGCTCGGGGCCGCCTACGTCGTCGACCTGCCGCAACCGGTCTCCGGGTGCGTGACGGTGATCCTCGAGTCGAGCTGGGGCGCGCCCCAGGGCAGCACCGCGATCGCCGAGCTCGAGGTGTTCGCGGAGGGCGAGCGCAGCGCCGGCGGCGAGCCGCTGCTCGCGCGCGTCGTCGCCGAGGGCAGCGCGGGCGCGACCAGCACGGCCGCGGCGCTCGGCAAGCGCGGCGCGCCGGCCGTCGCGGCGATCGAGGCCGAGCTCGCGGCGACGACTGACCCCGGCGCTCGCCGCCGGCTGATCGGCGCGCTCGTCGGCATCGCCGATCCCGCGGCCGCCCCTGCCCTCGCCCACGCCGCGAGCGCGGGCTGGGTCCACGACCGCGATCTTCTCGACGTCATCGGCGCGCTGGGCGCGCTCGGCAAGCTGGCCGAGCTCCGAGACCTCGCCGCCAACCGGGCGCTGGCGGTGCCCGCGCGCGCGGCGGCGATCGCACAGCTGCCCGCCACCGGCGCTGGCTTCCCGCTGCTCGTCGAGCTCGTCGGCGCCGGCGGACCCGAGCTGCGGCGCGCCGTGATCGATCGCCTGAGCCTGGCCCCGGCGGCGCCCCTGCTCGCGGCGGTGTCGGCGCAGAGCCACGCGCCCGCGGTCGGCGATCTCTGGCGCGCGATGACCCGCAGCGTGCGCCACACGCCGGCCAACCGCGCCCCCGTGCTCGCCGCCATGCTGGCCGCGCTGCCGTCGGCGGCCGACTACGAGCGCCGCTACCGCCTCGTCGACGGTATCGCCGCGCTCGGCGACGCTGCTGCGCTGCAGACGCTCGACGCGCTGCTGCGCGGCCTGCCCGCCGGACCCGAGGTCGCGGCGCTGCGCCAGGTCGCCGTGCGCGCGATCGCCGGCGCCCCGCGCCCCGACGCGGTCGGCTTCGTCGTCGAGGCCGCGCGCGATCGCGATCCGGGCGTGCGCCTCGGTGCGCTCTCCGCGCTCGCGGGCGACGAGGCCGACGCCAGCCACTCCTTTCGTGCCGCCGGCCCCGACGCGATCGACCGCGCGATCAGCGATGCGCTCGCCGCCGACCGCTGGCCCGAGGTTCGCCGACGCGCCGCCGCTGCCCTCGGTGCGCGCTGCCAGCGCCCCGGCCCGGCCCGCGCGCTCCTCGACGCCATCGCGCGCGATCGCAACCTCGCCGTGCGCGGCGATGCGCTGAGCGCGCTCGTCCAGTGCCGCGCCGCCGGCACCGCCGAGCTGCTCGCCCGGCTGTGGGACGACCCGCACGTGCCGCTCGATCTGCGCTCGCGCGCCGTGCTCGAGGCCGCGGCCCTCGGCGAGCCGCGCCTCGGCCCTGCCCTGGTCACCGCGTTCACTCGCTGGCGCGGCGAGTCGCTGTCGAGCGCCGATGCCCTCGCGCTCGCCCAGAGCGCCGCCGCGACGATTTCCCGGCTCAACGCCCCGGGCGCCGCGCGCGCCTTGACCGACGCGCTCGACGACAACGCGTTCCCCGAGATCGTGCAGGCCGCCGCGCTCGCCCTGGGCGCCCTGGGCCCCGCGTGCCCCGCCGACGCCAAGGCCAAGCTGCTCGCGCTGGCTCACTCCGAGGAGCAAGTCGCGGTCGCGGCCCGCCGCGCCGCCGCGCAATGCGGCCGTTGAGCCGCGCTGGCGGCGCGATGACGAGCGGCTGGGCGCGCGGACGGCCGTGCGATAGCATCTCGCCCGATGGATGACCGCGGCGAGGCCGGCGACGCCCCGCAGGCGGCCGCGAGACCTTCGCGTGCATCCTCGTCCACCGCGGCGACGCGCCGTACATTTCGGTGGCCACGACCGCGAGCCTGGTCGTCGCCGGTGATGACCATGGCACGGTGTGGTTCCTCGAGTGGCCGCAGCGATAGCGGCGCACCGGCGCGCGACCTGCCACACTGAGGGGAGCGATGCACCGTCGGCGCTCCGACATCCTGATCCGGCTGATCGCGGCGTTCAAGCTGCTCAAAGCGGCGATGCTGATCGCGCTCGGGATCGGCGCCTTGTCGATGCGGCACCACCACGCTGGCTGGCTGAACACGTGGGTGCACGCGCTCGCCGCCGATCCGCATGGGCGGTACCTCACGGAGCTGCTGGCGCGGGTGACGTCGTTCGATGCCCACCAGCTGCGGCAGATCGGGATCGGCAGCCTGGCGTATGCGAGCGTGTTCCTCGTCGAGGGCGTGGGGCTGCTGCTGCGCAAGCCGTGGGCGGAGATCATGACGGTGCTCGTGACGACATCGTTCATCCCGCTCGAGATCTACGAGCTGGTCGAGCGCGGGAGCTGGGCCAAGGTGGCCGTGATCGTCGTGAACGTGCTCGTGGTGCTCTACCTCTTGCGCCGGCTCAGGCGCGACGGGCACTGGCCGTTTCACCGCTCACTGAAGCGATGACAGGGCCTCGCGCAGCTTGGGGTTCTGCGGCTCGATCTCGAGGCCGCGCTGGAACATGCTGCGCGCCTTGGGGGGCTGGCCGAGCTTCAAGTGGATCTTGCCCAGGGCCCAGTACACCTCGGCCTTGGTGACCCCGGCGTCGGGGTCGACGTTCTGCAGGACGAGCGACTGGTAGATCTTGCGCGCCTTCTCCCAGTCCTCGGCGGCGAAGTAGAGGCGGCCGAGGCCGGTCATGGTGGTGACGTCGGTCGGGTTGACGCGAAGGGCTTCTTCGTACGCGGAGAGCGCGCCCGCGCGATCGCCGCGGGCCTCGAGGATGCCGCCCTGGCGCTGGCGGAAGCGCGCGACGTCCTTCATGCGGCGGCCGGCCTTGGCATCCTCGGCGAGGCGGTCGTAGATCGGGGCCGCGTCGTCGAGGCGGCCGGTGACGAAGTAGAGGTCGGCCAGCGGGGCCAGGACGCGCGCATCGGTCGGAGCGTCGGCGGCGGCGCGCGCGAGCGCGGCGAGGGCGGCCTCGGCGCGGCCGGCGCGGCGCTCGAGGTCGGCGATCTCGACGAGGAGGGCGACTCGGTCGGCGGCGGCCGTGACGGTGGCGACCCGGCGCTGGAGCATGTCGGCGAGCAGCGGGGCGTCGCGGCGCTCGCGGGCGAGCCGCTCGAGGGCGTCGATCGCGGGAGCGTGGTCGGGCGCGTGGCGCAAGGCCTGCTGGAAGTGCTGGATCGCGGTGTCGGGGTCCGCGTCGTTGACCCGGGCGACCTCGCCCAGGCGGTAGAACAGGTCGGCGGCGTCGCGGCCGGTGGGCGACAGCTCGAGGGCCTGCTCGAGGGTGGCCTTGCAGCGGTCCCAGTCGCCCGCGCGCTCGTAGATCTTGGAGAGCCGGGTGAGCGCGGCGACCGAGCCGGGCTCGCGCGCGAGGATCTTCTCGAGGATCTCGCCCGCGGCATCGGGGTTATCGAGGCGGCTCTCCCAGACGTCGGCGGCGCGCGCGAGGGCCGCGCTCTCGGCGTGGGGTTCGTTCTGCGAGGCGTGGAGATCGGCGAGGCGCTCGAGGAGCTCGACGAGATCGTGCCAGCGCTCGCCGCGCGCGAGCAGGCGCTCGAGCTGCGCGTAGGCCGGCAGGTAGGCCGGGTCGGCGTCGAGCGCGGCGTACCAGGCGGCGATCGCGTCGTCGATCGAATCGCGCTTGTCCTCGGCCAGGCGCGCCATCTCGGCGTGGATCGCGACCTGGTCGGCGGTCGAGTGCGCGAGGGCGAGGCGCCGGGTCTGGATATCGGCGATCGCCATCCAGTCGCCGGCGCGGGCGTAGGCGTCCTGGAGCGCGCCGAGGGCGGTGAGGTCATCGGGATCGAGGTCGAGGACCTGCTGCCAGGCGCTGATCGCGCGCGGGCCGTCGGACTCGAGCTGCGCGATCTCGACGCGCAGGACCTTCTCGTCCTCGGTGGAGGTGGCGAGGCGCGCGGCCTGGCCGAGGGTCTCGATCAGCTCGCTGCGGCTGGCGGTGGCGCGGTAGAGCCGGGCGAGCTCGTCGAGGGTGGCGCGGTCGGCGTCATCGGCGGCGGCGAGCTCGCGCCAGGCGTCGATCGCGCCCGGCCGGTCGCCCGCGCGCTCGAGGATCGACGCGACCTCGGCGAACGCGGCGCGCTTCTCGGGCAGCTCGTTGATCGAGCGGCCGCGCCGGCGCAGCGCTTCGGCCAAGCCCATGGCGTCGCCCTTCTGGCGCAGGATGGCGATCAGCTCGTCGAGGGCGCCGAGCGCCTCGGGCTCGAGGGCGAGGGCCGCGCGGTACGACGCCGCGGCGCGATCGAGCTGGGTGAGCTCGCGGTGCTGGATGCGGCCGAGGAAGGTGAGCAGCGCAACCTGGACGTCGATCTCGCGCATCCGCGCGTCGGGCGCCTCGACGATCGCGGCCAGTCGCTCGGCGACCTCGGGCCACTGGCCGAGCAGCTCGGCGAGCCGGTCGGTCTCGGAGAGCGCCTGATTCGAGCCCGGGTCGATCGCGAGCCAGCGCAGCGCGGCGTCGAGGGCCCGGCGCTTGTCGCCCAGGCCGTGCTCGTTGAGCTCGACCAGGCGCGACAGGATCGACGCCTGATCGATCGGGTCCTCGGTGACGTCGAGGCGAGCCTCGAGGACGTTCGCGAGCCGCGTGGCATCGCCGTCGTGCTCGAACACCGGCTCGAGGATCTCGACGATCGCCGCCTTGTGCTCGAGGGCCGACGCCAGCATGCGCTCGAGGGCCGCGCGCGCTCCCGGGTGGCCCGGCAACAGCTGGAGGACCTCGCGATAGGCGCCGACCGCGGCCCCCGGATCGCGCAGGGTGGTCTCCTGCAGGTCGCCGAGGCGATAGAGGTACTCGGCGGTCTGTCCGTCGTCGTCGGCCGCCTCGGCCTGGCGGCGCAACACGCCGGCGAGCTCGGACCAGCGGCTCGAGCGGGCGAGCGCGCGCTCGAGCGCGGTCAACGCAGGCCTGGGCTCGTGGCCGGCGGAGGCGCGCTCGTAGGCGTTCACGGCGCGGCCGAGGTCGCGCAGGCGATCCTCGGCGATCTGGCCGAGCTGCATCGCGTAGCGGTTTTCGACCTCGGGCGGTAGCGCCTCGCCGACCAGCTGATCGAGCCGGTTGGCGAGCGGCAGCCAGAGGTCTTCCTTCTCTGCCAGGCGGAGCAGCGGCTGGAGCAGCTCGACGTCATCGGGGTCGGCCTGGATGGCGCGCGACCACACGCCGAACGCGCTCGACGGATCGCCGGCCATGGCCTCGTGGACGTCGGCGAGCGCGGTCCAGTCGGCGCGGTGGTCGCCGCCGCCCTGTGCGATCCGATGCTCGATCCGGCGCTCGTAGACGCGGATCAGGCCCGCGGCGTTGCTGTCGGCGCGGTAGACGCGCTCGAGGATCGGCGCGATCGCCTCGGCGTGCTCGTCGCGCGCGAGCAGGCCCTCGAGGGCGGTGCGCGCGCCGGCGTGCCCGGGGGCGAGCTCGAGCACGGCGCCGTGGCGCGGGATCGCCGCGTCGGGATCGCGCAGCTCGGTCTCGACCAGGTGCGCCGCGCGATAC
>DATIPJ010000858.1:0-7837 GCA_035472155.1 Kofleriaceae bacterium | reverse complement strand
GCTCCAAGAAACGCGTATACGCGTTTGCCGGTCCCGCTCCCGATGGCGCCGCTCCGCGCTGCGCCTCGTGGGAGGTGGACAAGGCGGAGTTCATCGAAATTACCCGGGCCCGCCGCATCATTCACCCGGACCAGGCGGCATTGCTCGACCGGTTGCAGCGCCATCTCTCGCCTGATCTCGGGATTGCGGAACCCGAAAAAACGACTGCGTGATCCCTGCAGGCTCTTCGGCAACCGCAGAGTCTGAATGGCAAAAGACGAGCTGGAATTCGATTGACCGCTCACTCACGCTGACGCGTGGTCACGTTGTGGGTTTGCCACGCGTCGGTATCTCGACACCCAGTGGGTGCGGCTGCCTGTCACGAAAGCTGACACCGAGATCATCTTCGTGCCCAGAGTGACGCACTGCCGGTCCACCCCCCCGGTCCACTGATGCATCAGGCCACGAACGAGCGTGATGCTTTGCCGCGGTCGTCCAACTTCGTCGCAATCGCTTCGTTCGTGCGGAGCGGCTCACACGATGGCGCGCGACGCCCGACCGCGGTGCGCATGTTTTTGGCTCGACAAGCGGTGCCAGCATGGCAGAGTGCGACCCCCTCGGTGTCTCACCTGCGAGCGCCCATGAGCGCGCCAAGCAGCTGATTCTCCGTAAAAGGACCCACCTGACTGGATGGGTCGGTTGCGCTCCGAAGTTCGGTGCGCAACGTGCAGGCTGGAACCTTACGCGTCCTCGCTCGTAGTCCCTTAGCACGTTCGCAAGGAATCGCGAGCCCGGATGAAACGGTTGCAGTCGGAACGACGTCTTACCTCGGAGATCCAGGAGATACGCATGGCCACTTCTCATTCCACAAGTCGCCGGCAGCGCGCCCCGCGCCGTACGACTCCGAGCACGGCACATGCGCGCCACCGTTCGACCGGAGCGCGGCAGAACCGCACATCGGAAGTGTCCGCTGTGACGACGGCGCCCGCGCTGGGCGCAAAGATCGTCGAGCTCAAGGTCGAGGAGGCGGCGCCGGTGAAGGTGGTGCGTCCGATGCGGACGCCGGATGCCGACGATCATCTGGCCGCGTACTTCCGTCAGCTGGCCGAGCACGAGCTGCTCACGCCCGAGGACGAGCGCGAGCTCTCGCAGGGCATCGAGGACACCGAGATCCTGACCTGGGAGCGCGTGCTGTCGCGCGCCGAGGCGGTGCGCCCGCTGCTCGCGCTGATCGAGCCCAACCTCGAGCAGCCGGTGAAGTTCCCCAAGCTGCAGAAGGTCGTCGACGACATGCTCAAGACCAAGCGCGCCCGCAAGGACGAGAAGCTGGTCAAGAAGCTCCATGCGGCTGCGCGCGAGGCGGCCGTGCAGCTGCGTGCGCTCGACCTGGATCGCGTGCACATCGACGCGGTCGTGCGCGAGCTCTACCGCGCGCGCGAGGCCGCGCTCGCGACCGTCGAGACCTGGTGGACCGATGGCTCCGGCAAGGACGCCGGAGCGTACGTCGACGACGTTCGCCAGGCGCACCGCGATGCGATGAGCCTGCGCGACGAGTTCGTGCGCGCAAACCTGCGCCTCGTGGTGACCATGGCGCGCCGCTACGACCGCGGCGGCATGCCGCTGGCGGACCTCATCCAGGAGGGCAACCTGGGCCTCATGCACGCGGTGTCGCGCTTCGACTACCGGCGCGGCCTGCGATTCTCGACCTACGCGTGCTGGTGGATCCGTCACGCGATCGGCCGCGCGCTCGCCGACAAGGCGCGCGCCGTCCGCATCCCGGTGCACATGCTCGAGGCGCAGCAGCAGCTCGAGAAGGTGCGCCAGGCGCTCGTGGGTGAGCTCGGGCGGCCGCCCACGCCGCAGGAGCTCGCCAAGGCGGCGCGCGTGCCGCTGGCGAAGCTGAACCAGATGCATCGCTACATCATGGGCCAGCCGATGTCGCTCGACCGGCCGGTCCACGACGACGATGATCGCAGCTTCGGCGATACGATGGCCGATCCGGACAGCGAGGAGCACTCGCCGGCGGACAACCTCACGACCCAGACGCTGACCTCGCAGATCAAGCGGCTCCTGCACTACCTGTCACCGATCGAGGCCGACGTGCTGACCAAGCGCTTCGGGCTCGGCGACGACGAGGAGCGCACGTTCCGCGAGATCGGCGACCAGTATCATCTGTCGCGTGAGCGCATCCGCCAGATCCAGAACTCGGCGCTCGACAAGCTGAAGCGCGCGCTCGAGCGCGAGCACCGCGGTCACGTCGAGATGTGAGTAAGCCACCGGCGCCGCCGCGGAGCAGCATTCCTCTCCGTGTACCGCCGGTGTTTCGAGCGTTCCGCGTGCGCGCCAATGCGTGCGGAGTGCTGGTGTTTTCGCCGCACATGCGCGCGTACCGCAGAGGTTTCGCGCGTACCGTTCGGCGCAGGTCGGCTCAGCGCGGTCGGCCGGCCTGGCGCAGCGCCGCGGCCTGCGCCGCCGGGTCGATCACCGGCATGCTCTGGCGCGGCATCTCGAGCACAGGAACGGCGCGCGGCTCGCTCCCGAAGCGCGCGGTCAGCAGCACGGCGCCCACCGCCACGGAGACGTCGGCGCGCGGCGATAGCAGGACCGGCTGATTCGGGAACATCGACTGGACGGTGCGATGGAACATCGGGACCAGCGAGCTGCCGCCGATCAGCGCGACCTGATCGACCTGCTCGGGTCGCCAGCCCGCGCGCTGCAGCGCATCGGAGATTGCCTGCGCGGCGCGATCGAACAGCGGCTGCCAGTGCGCCTCGACCCACGTGCGCTCGAGCGTGAAGTCGAGGTTGTGTGGCCGTCCGCCCTCGACATAGGCCTCTTTCATCTGAAAGGGCACCTCGGTGGCCGACGTGAGCTGGCGCTTGGCCATCTCGCAGCGAAACAACATCTCGGACCAGCGCACGGCGTCCTTGTGGATGTCGTACTTGGTCCGCTTGACGATCAGGCCGGCGAGCGCCTCGGCGATCTGTTGATCGAGATCGTCGCCGCCGAGGTACTGGTCGCCGCTGGTCGCGACCGGCGTGAAGCGCAGCCCTGACTGCACGAGCGCGGAGACGTCGAACGTGCCGCCGCCGAAGTCGCACACCAGGAGCTTGCGCTCGGCCGCCTCGGCGTGAAGACCGACCGCGAGCGCGCCGGCGATCGGCTCGGGGATGACCTCGAGGAGGTCGAGGTGCGCGATGCGCGCGGCGCGGGCCAGCGCATCGCGGTAGCCCGCCGGCGCCGCGGCCGACGCCGTGATGACCGCCTTGCTGATCCGACCGCCGAAGCGAGTCTCGGCGATCTCGCGCACGCGGGTGAGGATCGCGCCGGCGATCTGCTCGGGCGCGTACTGCGCCGACTTGAGCTTGAAGGTCAGACGATCGCCGACGGCGTCGACGCGAAAGGTCGCGCTCGCGGTGAAGTGCCGCACGAGCGGAGAATTGGCCGCCACGCCGAGCACGCGCTTGACCGAGCGGATCACGCCGGTCGGGTCGTTGAGCAGGCGCATCTGTGCGCGCCTGCCGACCTCGAGTGGGCCGCGCTCGGGGACGTACACCACGGACGGAATCACGACATCGCCGTTGTCCTGGATCAGCTCGACGCGATCGCCGATCAGGATACCGCCCGACGTGTAGCTGGTTCCGAAGTCGATACCGAGGATGACGTCGGGGGGCATGGAGTCGCGCTGTAAATCGGCCGTCAGCCCGCAGCTTCAAGGCCGGGAGCGGATATCTCGGAGCCGCGGAACCCCGCCGCCTCCCCGCCGCGATCTCGGGTAGTGAACGACGCGAGCTGGGCGTGCATGGCGACGGCCGTGACGGCGGGCCGCGGCCCGAACGCGAGCGTCGCGAGCTCGGCCAGCGCGGCCTCGACCTCGGCCATCGTCGGGCGCTGCGCCGGTTGCTTGGCCAGCATGCGCAGGATGAGCGCGTCGAGCGCCGGATCGAGCTCGGGGCGGTGCGCCATCGGCGCGGTCGGCGCGCGGCCGCAGTGTGCGGCCATCAGCTGGGGCAGCGCGCCCGAGAACAGCGGCTCGCCGGTGATCAGCTCGTAGAGCACGCAGCCGAGCGCATAGACGTCCGACGCCGCGGTTGGCTTACCGGCCCATTGCTCGGGCGGCATGAACACCGGCGTGCCGACGACCGAGCCGTCGTCGAGCGGCGGCTCGTCGGCCAGCCGCGCCACGCCGAAGTCGATGACCTTGATGCGCGGCCAGCCGCCGGGGCCCATCTCGTAGAGCACGAACACGTTGTCGGGCTTGAGGTCGCAGTGCGCGACGCCGGCGGCGTGCATGGCGGCGACCGCGCTCGCGACCTGGACCGCGATCGCGATGATCGATCCGATCGGCAGCGCGGTGCGGTCGACGAGCGCGCCCAGGCTCTCGCCGTCGAGGTACTCCATCACCAGGTAGGGGATGCCCTGCGCGCTCTCGGCGGCGCGGTGGATCTCGAGCAGCCCCGGGTGGCGCGCGCGCTCGGCCACCTGGTGCTCGTTGAGCAGCCGCTGCACCATGTCGCTGCGGTCGACGTACGCCGGGTGCAGCGCCTTGATCGCGACGCGCTCGCCGGACGTCAGATGTTCGCCGAGGTACACGGTCGAGGTACCGCCGCGCGCGATCTCGGCGACGACGCCGTAGCCGTCGAGGCCCGCCTCCTCGATGCGCCGCGAGGCGTGATCGGGGATCGTGCGATTGGTTTGACGCTTTCGGGTCACGCGGTCGGCTATTGCAGCACGGATGCCACGCGACACCCGCGAATCTACTGGGTTCGCGGCGGCGCTGCGCCCGGCGACCGTCGCGATTGACGGTGCCGCCGACGATCTGTGTACGAACCGACGCACCTCAACCAGCCCGCCGGTCGGCCGAGTCGGGAGGGAGTCATGGTTGGAATCTTGATCGTCTTCGGCGCGATTGCCGGCGGCTTCGCGCTGGCCGGGGGACACTTCCCCGTCCTGATTCAGCCGTCCGAGTTCATCGTGATCCTCGGCGCGGCCGTCGGAATCCTCGTCACGTCCTCGCCGGGCCTGATGAAGAAGCGCGTCGTGCACGCGATCAAAGCTGCACTCAAGGAGAACATCCCCAAGAAAGAGGATTACCTCGATCTCCTCAAGTGCCAGTACGAGCTGTTCATGCTCGCCCGCCGGCAGGGCGTGCTCGCGCTCGAGGCCCACGTGAACGAGCCCGAAAAGTCCACCATCTTCAAGAAGTACGCGAGCATCGACAAGGCGGGGCACGCGCGCGGGTTCCTCGCCGAGGCGCTGCAACAGATCGTCAACGGCATCTCTCCCGATGACCTCGAAGCGCTGCTCGACGCCGAGGTCGACACGATCAAGTTCGAGGGTCACCTCGCCACCGGCCTGTTGACGACGATCGGCGATGCCCTGCCCGGCATCGGGATCGTCGCCGCGGTGCTCGGCATCATCGTGACGATGGGCCACATGGATGCCCCGCCGGCGGTGATCGGTCACCACGTCGCCGCAGCGCTGGTCGGAACGTTTCTGGGGATCTTGTTCTGCTACGGCGTGATCCAGCCGCTGGCGAACAACGCTGCGTGCCAGGAGACGCACCACCTGCGGTTCCGCGCAGTCATCAAGTCGGCGGTGATCGCCTCCGCGCGCGGCGTGGCCCCGCCGACCGCGGTCGAGTTCGGCCGCAAGATGATCTTCACCGACGAGCGCCCGTCGTTCAGCGAGGTCGACAAGGCCCTGCAGTCGCTGGGTGGAGGCTGAGTCATGGCACGCAAGTTCAAGAAGGTCGACGGCGGCCACGGCCACCACGGCGGCGCCTGGAAGGTCGCCTACGCCGACTTCGTGACGGCGATGATGGCGCTGTTCATGGTGCTGTGGCTCCTCGCATCCACCGATCAGAAGAGCCGCAAGGAGATCTCGAACTACTTCCGTACCGGCATCGTGCAGGTGGTCGAGCTGCCGTCCGACGGCTCGCCGCAGACCACCGCGGTGTTCATCGGCGCGACGGTGGCGGCGCCGGTTGCCGTGCCCGGCAAGGGCGACCAGAGCAAGGGCGAGGTCGGTCAGGGGGATCAGGGCAAGTCGGGCGTCGACAAGGACGACAAGAGCGGTGCGCGCGACGAGCGCGAGAAGGCGGCCGAGGACCTGGTCGGTCGGCTCGATCGGCTGGCGGCCCTCGACCCGGAGCTCGCCGCGGTGATGCAGAACGTCCACGTCGCGGTCGCGCCCGAGGGCATCGTGATCGAAGCGGTCGACGAGGATCGCGGCCTGTTGTTCGATGTCTCGTCGTCGCGGCTCAACGAGCCGCTCGAGCGCTTCCTGCGCGCGCTCGCCCCCGCGATCAGCTCGCTCGACCGGACGATCGAGATCAACGGTCACACCGATGCGCGGCCGTTCGCCACCGGCGCTCGGATCTCGAACTGGGACCTGTCGTATCAGCGCGCCGCCGCAGCTCGGGATATCCTGGAGGCCAGCGGCGTCGCGAGCCGGCTGATCGTCGGCGTGTTCGCGCGCGGCTCGTCGCAGCTCTACCTACCCAACGAGCCGTACGCGCCCCAGAACCGGCGGCTCTCGATCCTGGTCAAGATCGCCAAGAATGGCGATACCAAGCTCGCCGCCAGCGACAAACCCGTGCCCAACTGAGCGCGATCGCTGGTGTCGCGCTCGGCACGTCGCTTGCGCTGCCCCGGCCCATGCGGTTCCCCGCACTCGCCGGCTCGACCCGCTGCACCCTCGCCCTTGCCGCCGCCCTGGCCGTGCCCAGGCACGGCGCCGCGGATGCGCTGTGGGAGGCCGAGCTCCGCGCCGGCTACGGCATCTCGGTCGGCGGCGCCGGAGAGCAGATGAGCGCGCGCGCCACCCCGCTGACGATCGAGGCGACCATCTCGTTCGCCTTCAACGAGGATCCGCCGGTGGCGGGCTACGGCGGTTTCACCGTCGAGACGCTCGACCGCAACGCGGTCGGTGCGGTCGGCGGCGTGATCCTCACGCCGCACGATAGCTATCTTCGGCTCGCGGCGGGCGGCGTCTATATCTTCGCGCCGTACACGCTGTGGGGCGCCAGCGCGAGCCTCGGGCTGTGCTTTCACATGACGTCGCGCACCAAGCTGTGCAGCGCCGTCGAGGCGACCGCGTACTTCGCGGGCACCGACCTCCCCGAGGGCCGCACCGTCACCGACGGCAAGCTCGTGCTGGGGCTGGGGTTCGATGCGCTCTAGCCTGCGCGCGATCGCGGCCGCGCTGGCGCTGGCCGCCGGATGCACGCCCGACCTCTGCGTGCGCAACAGCGACTGCGCCGTCGGTCTCGTCTGTTCGGCCGCCGCACTGTGCGTGAAGCCGCCGGTCGACGCTGGCGAGACCACCACCGACGGCGCGACCAGCACGGTCGATGCCGCTCCCGCGGACGCCGCGGTCGATGGCCAGCCGGTCATCGAAGGACAGGTCCGATAGCCGGCGAACCGCGCGGCGAGGTGAAGGCACATGAGCATCGAGACCACCACTCCAGCGAATCCGAACAGCGACGCCGCGCGGCTGCGCGGATTCGATAGCCTGCCGACCCTGCCGGTGGTCGCGATGCAGATCGGCGAGGTCGTGCACTCGAAGAACGCGTCGGTCCAGCGCGTCGCCGACGTGCTGCGCGGCGATCCGGCGACGTCGGCGAAGCTGCTGCGCCTGGTCAACTCGCCCTACTTCGGGATCCCGGGCGGCGTGAACGACGTCGCGCGTGCGATCCCGTTCGTCGGGTTCAACACGCTCTATCAGCTGGTGCTGAGCATCTCGGTGCTCGAGACCCTCAAGGTCGGCTCCAACGGCCTCGACCCGCGCGCGCTGTGGACGCACTCGCTCAGCGTCGAGGTCGCCGCGCGCGAGCTCGCGGAGGAGGTCCGGTTCA
>DATIPJ010000857.1:0-4666 GCA_035472155.1 Kofleriaceae bacterium | reverse complement strand
GCGCGACCGCTGCCGGTGGTCCCGCGCCCGTCGGGCGTCCCCGGCACGTAGCGCGGCGCGACGACCATCGGCACCGTCGAGGTCACGCTGCGCTACGATTCGCTGGCGCGCTACGAGAGCGGCATGTGGCACCTGGTCCTGCCGCTGGTGGTCGCGCCGCGCTACGTGCCGGGGACGCCCGACGGGCGCGGGACCACCGGCAGCGGTCGCGCCCCCGACACCGACCGCGCGACCGATGCCTCGCGCGTGACGCCGCCCGTGGCCCCCGGTGCCGGCGGCACGAGCGAGGTCGCGCTCCACTTCACCGACGAGCCCGGCGAGCTGGTGAGCCCGACCCACGAGCTCGCGGGCACGCGGCGCGACGCGATGCTCGTCGATGTCCACTCCGATCACGACGCGATCGTGCGCTGGCGAGCGCCGGCGAGCGCCGCGGGCTGGGTCGAGCGCGAGGGCAACGTCGGGTTCGCCGCGGTCGTCGTCGAGGCGCGGCCCCCGGCGCCGCGCACCGCGCCGATCCGCGTGCTGTTCGCGATCGACCGCGGGCCCACCACGCGGGGCGACGCCGACGCCGTCGAGCGCCCGCTGGTTCGCGCGCTGTTCGGTGCGCTCGATCGCGCCGACCGCGCGCGCGTGATCGGCAGCGATGCGATCGCGTGGAACGCACCGGCGGATGCGCACAGCGCGCTCGAGCGCGCGTGGGCCTCGCAGCCGGGCGTGTTCGACCTCACGCGCGTGCTCGCGTCGGCGCGGCCCGAGGGCGCAGCGATCGTCCTGGTGAGCGATGGCCTGGTCGCCGACGATGCGGCCGCGATCGCGGCGGCGCGGCGGCTCGGCGTACCCATCCATGCGATCGGCATCGGTCCGGCCCCGGCGCGCGCAACGCTGCGCCAGCTCGCGGCCGCCACCGGAGGCACCGTGCGCTTCGCGGTGGCCGGCGACGACCCCGCAGTGCTCGCGCGCGCGGTGCTCGCCGATGTCGCGGCCCCGCCCGCGCGGCTGACCGTCAACTGGGGCACGCTCGCGGCGAGCGACATCGAGCCCGCCGCGCTGCCGAGCCTCGGCGCCGGCCAGGCCGCGCTGGTGCTCGCCCGGATCAAGCGCCCCCAGGCCGCCAATGCGCGGGTGCGCGGACAGCTGTTCGCATTCCAGGCGCTGGCCGCCGGCCGCGTCGTCGATGGAGCGACGACCGCGCATGGTGCGCTCGCCCGGCGCTGGGCACGCGAGCGGCTGGGCGCCCTCGTCGCCGCACCCCACGACGCCCGCGCCGTGGCCAAGCACGCGCTCACCTACGGCCTGGTCTCGCCGTACACCTCGCTGGTTGCGATCGGCACCGACGTGATCGCACCCGGCGGCATCAAGCACAGCGTCGCCATTCCGGTCGCGCTGCCGTCCGGCATGCAATGGCACGCGGTGAAGCCGGTGATCGATGTCGACACGCCGCCGCCTGCGCCCGCCCCGGTGGCGACGCGCGAGGCCGAACCCCAGCGGCCCGCCACCAAGGCGCCGCGCCCGACCACGCCGCCGACCGACATCCCGGCCGATCACAGAAAGCTCAAGAAGCCCGCGCCTCCAGCGGTGGAGCCGCCTGCCCACGAGAAGGACAGCGAGGACGCCGAGCGCCCCGTCCGCGGAGAGGAAGTCATCACCATCGAGGGCCGCACGATCGAGCGCAAGGAGCTCGATACGCCGTCGCCGACCTCGGTCGTCGATGTGGATATGCTGCAGAAGGCGGGCGAGGCCCACGAGGAGGTGCTCATCCTCGGGTCGCGTCGCGCGGTCGAGCTCAGCGCCGCGCTCGGCGGTGGCCTCGCGATCGATCGCGGCGGGCGCGGCCTGCTCGCGCTCGACGTCCGGCTCGAGACCACGCGGCGTCTACGCCTGGGCGCCGAAGCGGCGCTGTGGCTGGTCGACGGCTCCGACACCCAGGGCCGCGTGCTGCTCACCGTCGGCCGCGACATCGCGCGCCGCTTCGAGCTCGGCTTGGGCGCCGGCGTCCACTTCGGCAGCGGCACGGGCGTCGCGAGCTCGCTCCGATTCGGCGTCGCCACCCCGCTGCGCTGGCTCACCCCGGTGCTGCGCTACGACGCGGCGATCCTCCTCACGCGGCCGACGGACCGCGCCGAGCACGCGATCACCCTCGGCGTCGAGCTGCGCTACTGACCGGAAATACCCCCCTGGGGCGCGGGACCGAGTACAAGGAGGCGTGCGCAACATCCGTCTGGTCGTCGAGTACGACGGCACCGGCCTGTGCGGATGGCAGCGCCAGGCCAATGGACCGACGGTGCAGGGCCACCTCGAGGAGGCGCTCGCACGGCTCCTGGCGCACGACGTTCGCGTGGCGGGCGCATCGCGCACCGATGCCGGCGTGCATGCGAGCGGGCAGGTCGCGGTGTTTCGCACCGAGCGGACCATTCCACTTCACGGGGTCCGGCGCGGGCTCAACTCGATGCTGCCGGCGGCGATCGCGGTCGTCGAGGTGGCCGAGGCCGACGACGATTTTCACCCGCGGTTCTCGGCGACCGGCAAGCACTACCGCTATCTGATGCACACGCGCGCCGAGCGATCTCCGCGCTGGCGCGATCGCGCGTGGCATCGCGCGGGGGCGCTCGACCTCGCCGCGATGCGCGACGCCGCGGCGGCGCTGATCGGCGAGCACGACTTCGCGGCGTTTCGCGCGGCCGGTTGCACCGCGACGCGCACGATCCGGCGGATCGAGCAGATCGAGATCAGCGAAAGCCTGGAGTCGGTGATCGCGATCGATGTGCGCGGCAATGCGTTTCTGCGCAACATGGTGAGAATCGTTGTGGGAACGCTGGCCGAAGTCGGCGCGGGCAAGCGGGCTGCCGCCCAAGTGGGTGAGATCCTTGCGTCGAAAGACCGGACGCGGGCGGGCATCACCGCGCCGCCTCAGGGCCTCGAGCTCGTAAGCGTGCGCTATGACGGGCGTAAGATACGACCGCCCGTCGGCGTTGAGTAGGTGTCCGTGGCCTCCGAACCCGCGACCACAGGAAAGCTGGAGCTCGACCTCGAACAAGAGCAGCGCCTGGTCGAGGAGGCCCAGCAAGGCCACCTCGACTCCATGCGACCGATCCTCGAACGCTACGCCGCTCCGCTCTACGGCACCGTGATCCTGCCGCGGCTGGGCGACGCGGTCTCCGCCGAGGAGGTCCTGCGCGACACGCTCGCGACGGCAGTCGAGAAGATCCGGCGGTTTACCTGGCAGGGCAAGTCGATCTATCCGTGGCTGCGCCAGATCGCGATCAACAAGGTCTACGACATCCATCGCCAGTCGAAGCGGTCGCGCCGCCTCGCCGACGCGATGGTCCACGAGGTCGCGATCGAGTCCGATCCGGAGTCGCACGCCGACGCGCAGCTGATCGCCGACCAGGAGCGGCGGGCCCACCGCGACCGGATCGACGAGACGATGCAGCAACTTCAGGACCGATATCGCGCCGCGATCGAGCTACGCTTGATCCAGGAGCTACCGCGCGAGGACTGCGCACGGAGACTCGGGGTGACGATCGGCACGTTCGACGTACTGCTATTCCGCGCCGTGCGGGCCTTCCGCAAGCAGTTCGGCGAGCGCGCCGAGCTGCTGCGGACCGGAGAGACCGGAGAGACCGGAGAGAGATGATGGCGACGCAAGACGACGATCCCTTGACTGGCTCGGTCCCCGACCCCGAGATCGAGCCCACGCCGGCCGAGCTCGCGCACGCGCGGCGGTTCGCCGATGTCGTCGAGAAGACGCTGTCGGGGCGGACGCCGCCGGCGATTTCGGCCGACGATCGCGCCTTGCTCGAGGTCGCCACCGTGATCCGGGCGACCCGCGGCAACCTCGACCTGGCGCCGGCGGCCGCGCGCTCCATCGTCGAGGATGCGCTGCGCCAGGCGATCGGCGAGGCGCCGGCGGGCGGCGGGACTGCGCCGTTCGCGCGCCCGCCGATGCGGCGGTGGGCGCCGTGGGTGGTCGCCGGAGCGAGCACGATGGTGGCGGCGGCGGCGATCGCGCTGCTGTGGCTGCGCGCGCCGACGGCCGGCCCGGCCACCGCGGGCGTGCCGGCGGAGTGGATGTCGCGCCCGGCCGATGCCCTGGTCGGCCCGATCGCGCGCGATCGCGCCGGCGATGCCAGCGCGCGGATCGACGCCATCTTCGCCGACCGGCTCGACGGGTTCCGCGCGCAGCGACTAGCGCGAGGAGGCAAACCATGAGGCACATCGTCGTCGCGATCATGGCGATCCTGGGGCTCGCGTCGTGCGCCAGCGAGCGGGAGCCCGCGGCGCAGGGCGACGCCAGCGAGGTCATCGGCCGCGATCTGATGATCGCGCTCGGCCAGGCCAAGAACTTTCACCGCAAGGCCAAGGTCTACATGACCGACGGCAACCTCTCGGCGGCGACCGCGTCGGTCCGCCAGGTGCTTTCGCTGCCGTTCCCCAGGGGCGCGCCCGAGGCCGAGGACGTGCGCAACGACGCGCGCGCGCTGCTCGCCAAGCTGCTGGTGAGCCAGGGCCAGATCGACGAGGCGACGCGCACCGTCGACGAGGGGCTCGCGCAGAGCCAGCGCGAGAGCTTCTTCGTGGCCAACCTGTACACCGTGCAGGGCGAGATCCACGAGGCGCGCGCGGCCGCGTTCGATGCCGCCGGCGACTCCGAGAAGGCGGCGGCGAC
>DATIPJ010000856.1:0-1922 GCA_035472155.1 Kofleriaceae bacterium | reverse complement strand
GCGACAGGGCCTTAGCAGCAAAACGCTTCAGCAGGGTCTGGTGCTCGACCAGGTACACGACGGCCATCCCACCGACTCCGATCGGCTCGAGTACGCGGTACACCTTGCCGAGGAGCGATCCGACCAGTGCATCAGGCCGTTCGGACAGCACGGACATCGCCCAGGATTCTGCCCGGAACGTTGCCATCATAACAACCGAATCCGGTATCGAGACTGCACCTACATCCGCGCATCCACACGCGTTTGTGCGACCGTTGCACAAGCGGCCGGGCTGGGAGAATGGCGCAGGCGCACGCGCGCTGCGGCCGTGTGCCCCCAAAAAGGCAATCATCGAGAATGGGATACAACTCCCGAGTGAAGATCTATGCGGCTCTCACCTTGTTGCTCACTGCAGGCGTCGCTCGCGCAGATGGGGAAAGCGCCATGTCGGTGGGTCTGGGATGGGCCACGTTCAGGGCGCAGGGCAAGCCGATGGACCGTCAGGCACCGCCGACGCTCAGCCCCGATGTAGGCGGCGCGCTCGTGGTGAGCTACGAGCGATCGATCAGCGGAGATTTCTCCTTGCGCGGCGAGCTGGCCGGCGGCGTGTTCTACGGCGGCGCGCAGGCGATGCAGAGCAACACATCGTTCGCCGCGCTCGGCGCTGCCGGCATCGTCTATCGGTTCGATGTCCTCAAGTACGTGCCCTACGCGTTCGCCGGGCTCGGCGGTGTGGCCGCGGGCGGCGGGCCGATCGACCGCGGCGCCGACCTCGTGCTCGTGCTCGGCGCCGGGCTCGACTGGTTGACCAGCCGCGAACGGTCGTACGGCTTCGAGGCGCGCGTCGCGAGCTTCGGCGGCGACATCACGCTCGTCACGGTCGGCGTGCGCGGCACGATCCGCTGGGGCTTTCTGTAATTCGCGGCTATTCGTCGGGCTTGTGGCGATCGCGCCGGGCCTTGAGGGCGATCCGGATCGGCGTGCCGCGGAAGCCGTAGCGATCGCGCAGCCGGTTGGCGAGGAATCGCTTGTACGACGGCGCGAGGCCCTCGGGCGTGTTGGCCCACAGGACGAACGTCGGCGGGCGCGTCGCCGGCTGCGTCAGGTAATGGATCCGCACCGCGCGGCCGTGGTGGAGCGGCGGCGGCATCTCCTCGATCACCTCGGCGAAGAACCGGTTGAGCTGCGCGGTGGCGATGCGCTTCTTGTGCTCGCGCGCCACGCTGTCGACCACATCGAGCAGGCGATCGACGCCATCGCCGCGCTGGGCCGACAGCATCGAGACCGGGCCCCACGGCAGGAAGTGAAAGGTGTCCTTGGTCAGCTCGCGGAGCTGCGCGCGGGCCTCCTCGCCGGAGACCAGATCGGACTTGTTGAGCGCGATGACCAGCCCGCGGCCGGCCTGCTCGACCATGCCGGCGATCCGCGCATCCTGCTCGGCGGGCCCGAGCTGCGCATCGATCACCAGCACGACGATGTCGGCGCGCTCGATCTGCGACAGCGCCATCGTGACCGCGAGCTTCTCGACGTCCGCGTCGATCTTGGCCTTGCGCCGGATCCCCGCGGTGTCGACCAGCACGTAGTCGCGCCGACCGATCGAGAACGGCGTGTCGACGGGATCGGTCGTCGTGCCGGCCACGTGGTGCACCAGCGAGCGCTCCTCGCCGAGCAGCCGGTTGGTCAGCGACGACTTGCCGGCGTTGGGCCGCCCGACAAACGCCACGCGCAGGGGCTCCGCATCGGCGTCGGCCCGCCGCGCGCGCCGGGCATCGCCTCGCGTGCCCGATCCGCGGGCACCGTGTGGTTCGTCGCCTCGTTCGTCGCCTCGTTCGTCGCCTCGTTCATCCTCGGCAGCGTCGGTGTCGTCGGCGCCGTCGGCGCTGGCGGTCGCCTCCGTCTCCTCGAGATCCGGCGGCTCGTCGCCGAGGTCGCCTTCGAGGACG
>DATIPJ010000855.1:0-8467 GCA_035472155.1 Kofleriaceae bacterium | reverse complement strand
CCGTGGTGGCGGTGGCGAACAACCGGCTGCTCGAGCTCGATCCGGCGAAGGTCAACGTGTGGGGCGGCGCGGTCGCGCTCGGCCACCCGATCGGCGCGTCGGGGGCGCGGATCCTCGTGACGCTGCTGCACGCGATGGCGGCGCGCGGCGCCAGGACCGGTGGCGCGTCGCTGTGCATCGGCGGCGGCGAGGGCATCGCGCTCCTGGTGGAGCGGGCGTAGATGGCGGCGGTCCAGCGGATCGGCGTGGTCGGCGCCGGGCAGATGGGACAGGGCATCACCCAGGTCGCGGCCCAGGCCGGGCTCGACGTCCTGATCGTCGACGCGGCCCCGGACTTCGCGCACTCCGGCGTCGCCAGGATCAAGAAGCAGCTCGACCGGCTGGTCGAGAAGTCCAAGCTCGAGGCCGCGGCACGCGATCAGACGCTGGACCGGCTCCGGGCCGGCGAGGCGCTGCGCGATCTCTCGCCGTGCGACGTGGTGATCGAGGCCGCGCCGGAGCGCGAGGAGCTCAAGCTCCAGATCTTCAAGAACCTGGGCGAGATCTGCAGGGGCGACGCGATCCTGGCGTCGAACACGTCGTCGATCTCGATCACGAAGATCGCCGCGGCGTCGGGCCGCCCCGACCGGGTGATCGGCATGCACTTCATGAATCCGGTCCCGCTGATGAAGCTGGTCGAGATCGTGCGCGGCCTGCCGACGAGCCAGCAGACGTACGACACCGTCGTCGCGCTCGCCCAGCGGTTCGGCAAGACGACGATCGGCGCGCGCGACATCCCGGGGTTCATCGTGAACCGCATGCTGATCCCGCTGCTCAACGAGGCCTGCTACGGGCTGTACGAGGGGCTGGGCACGGCGGCGGACATCGACACCGGGGTCCGGCTCGGGCTCAACCACCCGATGGGGCCGCTCGAGCTGGCCGACCTGATCGGCCTCGACACCTGCCTGGCGATCGCCGAGGTGCTGCACCGCGAGCTGGGCGACGACAAGTACCGGCCGTGCCCGCTGCTCCGGCAGTACGTCGCGGCGGGCTGGCTCGGCAAGAAGGTCGGGCGCGGGTTCTACGAGTACGACTCCCAGGGCCAGAAGAAGTCCTGACGACAAGCTGACAACGAGCTGACCACAGGCCGACGACAGCGCGGCCAAAGCGCGAGAAGGTCGCCCTCATGAGCTATGAAGCATTCGAGACCCTACGGATCACCGTCGAGGGCGCGCTGGCGGTGGTCACCGTGGCCCGCGAGCCCGCGCTCAACGCGCTGTCGTCGCAGGTGATCGCCGAGCTGACCACCGCGGTGGGCGAGCTGGAGGTGTCCACCGATGTGCGCGCGGTCATCGTGACCGGCGCCGGCGACAAGGCGTTCGTCGCCGGCGCGGATATCGCCGAGATGCGCGACATGACGCCGCTGCAGGCGCAGGCGTTCGCCGAGATGGGCGGCTCGCTGGCGCATTCGATCGAGACCTCCGAGAAGCCGTGGATCGCCGCGGTGAACGGATTCGCGCTCGGCGGCGGCTGCGAGCTCGCGCTGGCCTGCGACCTCGTCTACGCGTCCGACAAGGCGAAGTTCGGCCAGCCCGAGGTCAAGCTCGGGATCATTCCAGGGTTCGGCGGCACGCAACGGCTCGCCCGCCGGGTCGGCGTCGCCAAGGCCAAGGAGCTGTGCATGACCGGCGACACGATCGACGCCGCCGAGGCGCTGCGCATCGGGCTGGCCGACGCGGTGTGGCCGCACGGCGAGCTGCTCGCCAAGACGCGCGACCTGGCCCTGCGGATCTGTGCCAATGGCCCGCTCGCGGTGGCCGAGGTCAAGCGGCTGGTCCACCAGGGCCAGTCGACGACGCTCGAGCACGCGATCGGCCTCGAGCAGCGCAGCTTCGGCCTTCTGTTCGCGACCGCAGACCAGCGCGAGGGGATGACGGCATTCCTCGCCAAGCCGCGGCGCGCGCCGCAGTTCAAGGGTGAATAACCGTGGAGTTCTCGCCCACCGAAGAGCAAACGGCCGCGATGCGCATGGCGCGCGAGTTCGCGACCAACGAAGTGTTACCCAAGGCGGCCGAGATCGACCGCGAGCACCGCCACCCGACGGAGCTGGTCCAGCGCATGGCCCAGCTCGGGCTGCTCGGCATCGCGGTGCCCGAGCAGTACGGCGGCGCCGGCCTCGACAACGTATCGTACGCGCTCGCGATGGAGGAGGTCTCGCGCGCGTGCGCGTCGACCGGCGTCATCATGAGCGTCAACAACTCGCTGGTGTGTGATCCGATCCTGCGGTTCGCCACCGAGGCGCAGAAGCAGCAATGGCTGGTGCCGCTGGCGTCGGGCAAGATGCTGGGCTGCTTCGCGCTCAGCGAGCCGGAGGCGGGCAGCGACGCCGCCGCGCAGAAGACGGTCGCGGAGCGCGACGGCAACGACTGGGTGATCAACGGCACCAAGAACTGGATCACCAACGGCCCGGTCGCCGATGTCTGCGTGCTGTTCACGATGAACGATCGCGCGGCGGGCCACCGCGGCATCACCGCGTTCATCCTGCCGATGAAGACCAAGGGCGTGCGGTGCGGCCCACCCGACGACAAGATGGGCATCCGCGGCAGCAAGTCGTCGCAGATCTACCTCGACGACGTGCGGCTGCCCGACGACGCCCTGCTCGGCGAGGTCGGCGGCGGCTTCCGGGTCGCGATGTCGACGCTCGACGGCGGCCGGATCGGCATCGCCGCGCAGGCGATCGGCATCGCGCGCGCGGCGCTCGAGGACTCGCTGGCGTACGCGCAGCAGCGCCGCACGTTCGGCAAGCCGATCGCGCAGCACCAGGCGATCCAGTTCAAGCTCGCCGACATGGCGACCGAGATCGACGCCGCGCGGCTGCTCGCGCTGCGCGCGGCCTGGCTCAAGGACCACAAGCACCCGTATGGCAAGGAAGCGTCGATGGCCAAGCTCTACGCCTCCGACGTGGCCAACCGCGCGGCGCGCGAGGGCATCCAGATCTTCGGCGGCAACGGCTACGTCACCGAGTTCCCGGTCGAACGCCACTTCCGCGACGCGAAGATCACCGAGATCTACGAGGGCACCAGCGAGATCCAGCGCCTCGTGATCTCGGGCTACCTGATGAAAGGCGGATGACGATGCGGTTGTCGATCAGGGCCTTGGCACCGGCGGCGCTCGCGCTCGCCGGGCTCGCACTCGTGGCGTGCGGCGGCAAGCAGACGGCGGACACGGCGCCCACCGGCGGCACCGCGGCCGGCGGCGCGTCGGGCGCGCAGGCCAGCGGCGACTTCGTGCCGCCCGAGAAGATGGACGAGATCAACCGCAGCCTCGATCGCAAGCGCAACATCGTGTCGCGCTGCCTGGCGATCGCCGTCGACAACAAGGAGCTGCCGCGCAATTCGTCGGGCAAGATCACGCTCGAGATCGTGATCGCCCCGGGCGGCAAGGCCGAGTCGGTCAAGGTCGTGCGCGCGACGCTCGAGTCCAAGACGTTGAGCGACTGCGTGATCCACCACGTGCAGGACATCCAGTTTCCCGAGCTTCCGAAGCCGTACGAGACCTCGTACACCTACGGCTTCGAGGCGATGTGACGCGCGGCGTACGCCGCAGCCGTCTCATGTGTGTGGCAACGCCGGCGAGCGTGGCGCTGGCGGCCTGCGGTGGCTCGGCGCCGCCCGCGGAGCCCGCGCCGAAAGTATCGCCGCGCCCGCTGACCCGGATCGCCGCTGAGGAGCCCGAGCCCGACGACGGCGTGTCGGTCGTTGCCGCGAAGGGACACATGGACCCGCGCGCGGTCGAGGCCGCGATGGCGCCGCGCCGCGCCGAGCTCACCGGTTGCTACACCGAGCGCGTCGGCAAGCGGCGGTGGCTCGGCGGCCACGTGATCATGCGCTGGGAGATCGCAGCCGACGGCACGGTCGAGCGCGTGCTGCTCGCCGACAGCGACCTCGGCGCGTGGCCGATCGAGAAATGCCTGCTCGACATCGCGCGCTCGCTCTCGTTCGGCAAGCCGATCGGGGGCGCCGCCGAGCTCACCCTGCCGTTCGACTTCTCCGGGACGAGCGAGACCGGGCGGTGGGATCTCGAGCAAAGCGTCCGGGCGGTCGGTGGGCAGCTCGCCAAGCTCGCCGCGTGCAGCAAGGGCAATCCCCATGGCCCCGAGGAGGTCGCGATCACGATCTACGTCGGGGCGCACGGCCGCGCGGCGTCCGTCGGATTTGCGTCGGCGACCAGCGCGCTCGATGACGCGTGGGCCGCGTGCGCGGAGAAGGCCGCGCTCGCCTGGCGCCTGCCCGATCCGAAGGGCCAAGTCACCAAGCTTGCGGTACGGTACCGCCCTCGATAAATGCACTTCGATCTCAACGACGATCAGCGGCTGATCCAGCGCACGGCGCGCGAGTTTGCCGAACGCGTGCTCATGCCGCGGGCCGCCGCGCGCGATCTGTCGGGGGAATTTCCGGTCGCCGAGCTGCACGAGCTCGCGCAGCTTGGCCTGCTCGGCATCGCCGTGCCGGACGGGTTCGGCGGCGCCGGCGCCGGGACGGTCGCGTACTCGCTCGCGATGCAAGAGCTCGCGCGCGGCGACGCCACCGTCGCAGTCGCCACGTCGGTGACCAACATGGTCGCCGAGCTGATCACGCGCCACGGCAGCCCCGAGATCGCCCGCGCCTGGGTACCGGGGTTGATCGGTGGCCAGTTTCTGTGCGGCGCATTCGCGCTCAGCGAGCCCGAGGTCGGGTCGGATCCCGCGTCGATGCGCATGGTGGCGACGCGGACCGCGGGCGGCTGGCGGTTGTCGGGCACCAAGCAGTGGACCACCAACGGTAGCCACGCCGGCTGTCTCGTGGTGTGGGCGGTGACCGAGCCCGGGGCTGGGCACAAGGGCATCACCGCGTTCGTCGTGCCCGGCAAGGTGCCCGGGCTCACCGTGTCGCGGCTCGAGGACAAGCTCGGCCTGCACGGGTCGTCGACCGCGCAGCTGGTGTTCGACGGCGTCGAGCTCGGCGACGATGCGGTGCTCGGCAAGCTCGGCGGCGGCTTCGCGCTCGCGATGACCGCGCTCGACGGCGGGCGGATCGGCATCGCCTCGCAGGCGATCGGCATCGCGACCGGCGCGTTCGAGGCCGCGCTGCGCTACGCAGGCGAGCGCCGCACGTTCGGCGAGCCGATCATCAAGCACCAGGCGGTCGGCGGCATGCTCGCCGACGCGGCGACCTGGCTCGACGCGGCGCGGCTCATGACGCTGCGCGCTGCGTTCCTCAAGGAGAGCGGTCAGCCATTCTCGCAGCAAGCGGCGATGGCCAAGCTGTTCGCGAGCGAGCACGCATGGAAGATCTGCGACATCGCGCTGCAAGTTCACGGCGGATATGGCTACGTTCGCGACTTTCCGGTCGAGCGCGCGCTGCGCGACGTTCGGGTCACACGCATCTACGAAGGCACGAGTGAGATCCAGCGGCTCGTCATCGCGCGTAATCTGCTGAGGTAACCATGTCCGATCGCAAGCTCCGTATCCTCGTCGCAAAGCCCGGGCTCGACGGCCACGATCGCGGCGCCAAGGTGGTGGCGCGGGCGCTCGCCGACGCCGGGTACGAGGTCGTCTACACCGGCCTGCACCAGACCCCGGAGATGATCGCGGCGGCGGCGATCCAGGAGGCGGTCGACGCGGTGGGGCTCTCGATCATGTCGGGCGCACACATGACGCTGTTTCCCGCGGTGATGGATGCGCTCAAGGCGCGCGGCCTGGGCGACGTCGTGGTGTTCGGCGGCGGCATCGTCCCCCAGGACGACCTGCCCAAGCTCGCCGCGCTGGGGGTCGCGAAGATCTTCACGCCGGGCGCGAGCACCCACGAGATCATCGACTGGGTCGAGTCCTATCTGCGGCCGAAGGTCGCGTGACCGTGTGGCGCGTGGTTTGCGCCGGCCTGGTCGGCGCCGTTGCCTGCGGTCATGCGCCCGAGCCGGCGCCGCAGCAGCACGATAACGCGATGGTCGCCGGTCCGCCGGCAGCGCCGAGCGACGGCGCCGAGGCGTCCGAGGATGAGCGCCTGGCGGCGATCCAGAAGGCGATGAACGAGCTGCGCGGCGCGTCGCAGGAGTGCTGGGCCGCCGCGGCGACCGAGCGGTTCGACATCGAGGGCGAGCTGACGTTTCAGATCGCGATCAGCGCCGGCGGCGCGCAGGCGAGCGCGGTCCACGACACCGCGCGGAACACGCGGCTCACCACGTGCGTCGCCAAGCTGCTGTCGGCGTATCCCTGGGCGCCGCCGCTGCGCGGCCAGACGATCCAGCTGCCCTTCAAGTTTCGCGCACCCGATGGCCAGAGCACGATCGACCGCGCGCTGGTGCCATGGAACGGGCAGGGCAGCGGAGCGGCGCGGGTCTCGGTCGCGGTCCTGCTCGACGAGAACAACTCGGGCAACGACGCGGCCTCGATGTTCGAGCTCGCGATCGCCGCGGGCGGCACGACCGGCCTGCGCCGCACGGACCGCGCCGAGCTGTGGTACTTCCTCGGCGCGGGCCAGGTCGGTTTCGCGGGCGGCAAGCACGCGGTGGCCGCCGGCGACATGATGTACGCGCCCAAGGGCGCCGCGCGCGAGGTCGCGGCCAGCGCGGAGGACCTGCATGCGGTGATCGTCGTGACACCGGGCGGCCACGAAGGCGCGGCCCGCAGCGGCGCGCTTCCCACCCGCGAGGCCACCGGCGGAGCGGCCGCGCCGGCGCCGGTGCTGCTGCCGGCCGCCGCGGCCAAGACGTTCGGCCCGGCGACGATCTTCGCCGACGCCGCGACCACGCATGACAAGACGCTCGCGGCGTCGATCGTGAGCCTCGCGGCGGGCACCAAGGTCCCCGAGCACGTCCACGCCGGCGAGACCGAGCTGTGGTACATGCTCGCCGGCGCCGGGACCCTGACGATGAGCGGCGTCGACCTGCCGGTCACTGCGACCTCGGTCGTGCAGATTCCCAGGGGTGCGAAGCATGCGTTCGCGGTCACGACCGACTGCCGCGCGCTGCAGATCTTCACCCCTGCGGGCCCCGAGCAGCAGCTCAAGGCGCGGCCATGACGCACAGCGAGCTGGTCGAGCGCATCGTCGGAGGCGACGTGCGCAGCGCCGCGCGCCTCATGCGCGATCTCGACGATCGCCGCCCCGACGCGATCGAGGTGTTGAAGCTCGCCTTCGCGCACACCGGCAAGGCGTACATCACCGGCATCACAGGCAATCCTGGCGCCGGCAAGTCCACCGTCGTCGACGCGCTGATCGCGCACTACCGCGCCGCCGGCCAGCGCGTGGGCGTGGTGTGCGTCGACCCGACGTCGCCGTTCTCGGGCGGGGCGATCCTGGGCGACCGCATTCGCATGCAGCGCCACACGCTCGATCCCGGCGTGTTCATTCGCAGCCTCGCCACGCGCGGCCACCTGGGCGGCCTGTCGCGCTCGACGTTCGACGTCGTGCACGTGCTCGACGCGATGGGCTTCGAGCGCATCCTGATCGAGACCGTCGGCGTCGGTCAGGACGAGGTCGACGTCATGAAGGCCGCGCATACCACCGTCGTGGTCACCGTGCCCGGCCTGGGCGACGACATCCAGGCGATCAAGTCCGGGCTGCTCGAGGTCGCCGACGTCCTCGTCGTCAACAAGGCCGATCGCGAGGGCGCCGACCGCACCGAGCGCGACCTGCTCCACATGCTCGACCTGCGCGCCTCCGGCGAGCGCAAGGAGGTCGACATCGTGCGGACGATCGCCACGCGCGGCCTCGCCGAAGGTTCCGGCCTGGGCGAGCTCGCCGCCTCGATCGAGCGCCATCGCCAGCGGGTGTGGACGGGGCCAGATGCCGCCGAGCGCGCGCGGCTCCGCGCTGGTGCGCACCTGGCGGAGCTCGTGCGTGCGCTGCTCGCCGATCGCGCGGCCCACGCGATGCAGGACCGCGGCGGCTTGCGCGAGATCACCGAGGCTGTGGTCGAACGCCGCACCGATCCCTGGACGCTGGCGGAGCAGCTGGTTCGCGCGCTCTAGCGAGCGAATGCGAGCCGTCTTCTTATCGTCGGCGCAGCGCTGTACGCCCACTGCAAACGACATCGCGCATACGCGAGACCCATGTAACCATGGTCACGCGGGCGCGCGTTTCTCCATCGCCGCGCCAGGCCGGTGCTACAATGCTTCGGCTAGTTTTCTGTCTCGAGGTCCTTATGAATACTCTTAGTTTGCGCTGGGCGGTCGGGGTCGCCGTGGGCCTTGGCGTCGGCGCCCTGGGGGGCTGCGGGCTGATCAGCTCCGACGTCACCAACTTCGATCTGACGCTGCCCGACAAGAAGTTCACGATCGACATGGGTGGCTGGGAGCTCAACTCCTCCGCGCGCGATACCTATCTGATGCGCACGTGCATGGACTCGAACCCGCAGTTCTGCAACACCGCTGTACAGCAGGTGTGCACGATGGGCTGCTCGGGCTCGTGCGGCGCGTCCAACACCTGCGATCTCTCGCTCGATATCAGCC
>DATIPJ010000854.1:0-5528 GCA_035472155.1 Kofleriaceae bacterium | reverse complement strand
CAGCTGCGCGATCCGCGCGGCGTCGCCGTCGGTCGCCGGCGCGATCGACACCTCGAGCTCGAGCCCGGCGAGGAAGTCCTGGAGGCTCGCCACTCCCGCGCGCGACCGAGAACGCTGGAGGTTCTCGCACATCATCTCGCTGCGCCGTGCGTCCTCGCGCGTTCGTGGCCGATCATCGAACAGCCAGATGTCGTCGGTGAAGCGCGTCCGGCGCTGCTCGGCGCACGGCAGCTGCAGGACCAGGACCTCGGGGTGATGCGCGCGCACCTCGGCGCACTCGATCGGGTTGTCGTCGATGAACACGAACGTGTCGAGACCGACGTCCAGCGCGCGTGCCAGCTCGCGCAGGTTTGCCGACTTGGGCTCCCAGTTGATGCGAGCGTCCACGATGTGCTCGCGCCGCAGGACCATGTCCGTACGACCCTCGAACACACGCCAGACGTCGTCGTCGGTGTTCTTGCTGCACAGGCACACCAGCACGCCCTGATCGCGCTGCTCCGCGAGCCGGCGCTGGAGACCCCGCGACGCGTCATCGAGCGTCACCCCATCGGGACCGAGCTCGCCGCAGGCGCCCTGCCACAGCGTGCCGTCGCAGTCCGCCACGATCACCTTGCAGGGGACCTGCACGAGCGCGAGGCTGCGCCGCGCGATCACCATCGCGAGCACTGCCATGTAATCGTCGCTGTAGGGGATGTGCGCGAGCTCGTCGCGCGTCGCGTCGAAACGGTGCGCGACTGGATATCCCGCGTCATAGTCGCCGGCGTGCACCAGGCTCACGCTGGCCAGGCCCGCGACCGTGCCGGCCAGGATCGCGCCGAGCTCGGCGCACAGGTCCCCGCCTTCCGGAACCGCATCCGACCCGGCTGGGCAGATCACGACCAGTGTGGGCGACGCGGCGGCGCGCGCGAACGTCTGCAGCGCATCACCGAGCTCGGCTGCCGTGGCGCGCAGGAACCCGGCCTCGTCATCGCCGGAGCTCGCCGGCCGGTTGCGCCGCCAGTCGTCGTAGCGGACCAGCAGGACGTTGCAGCCCTGGCGGTTCGAGCGCATCGCGGACGACGGGTCGAGCAAGGCCTGAAAGAGCTGGCTGTACGGCGCGGCCCGGACGGCGATTCCGGCGCAGGCGCGATCGAGCCAGGCCTGGACCACGCAGACCAGCGGATCGACAGTGAACGTACCGGCGATCACGAGCGTCGGGCGCGCACGGCCGTCGCTCGCCGGTTCGATGGACAGCTCGGTCATGCTCACTCCGGCCTCATGTCGGTGATCCGCGCCCGGACCTCGGGCAACGCAAACGTGACCTCGTGCATCCGCGACTCCGCCGCGATCACCGCGGGGAGGGCGCGCTTGATCTCGGCGTTCAGCCGTTCCTTGAGCAGCACCAGCGAGGCGCGCGGCCGCTCGGAGAGCTCGGCGGCGAGCGCGCGAGCGGCCGGCACGACGTCGCTGCGCTTGACCACAGGCACCTGGACACCGCGCTCGCGCAGCTGCCGGCCGCGATAGCCGCGCGCCGTCCACAGCATCTCGCTGCCGATCGTGTCGCCGAATCGCTTCGGGAGGATGTACGTCGCCCCCATGCCGGGCGTGAACCCGTAGCGCATGAAGTTCGCGGCATAGACACTTTCCTCTGCGAGGACGAGCATGTCGGCGTAGCAGCCAAATGCGAGTCCGCCGCCCAGCGCGTGCCCTTGCATTGCCGCGATCGTGGGAATCGGGCAATCGAGCAAGATGCGGTAAAAATCGAGATCAGCAAATCCCGCCTTGCCGTCTGCAAAGCGCAGCAGCTCGGCGCGCGTGCCACCGCAGCAGAAGTAGTTGTCGTAGCCGCGCACGACCACGACCTTCACCGCGACGTCGTCCACCAGGTCGGCGAACGCCCGACGCAGTCCCTCGACCAGCGCGGGACTGAACATGTTTCGAGCGCCATTGTCCTCGAGAGAGATCTCGACGAAACCGGCCGACGTTCGGTGCGTGTGCACGACCTGCATTGATTCCATCACGTGTCACGCCGCCGCGCGGGCCCAACCCCGTCACGCTGAGCGCCGACTCAACGTCCAGACACTTACATTCACATTATCATCGACGCAAGCCAGAAACTGACAATCTTTAAAACGCGGAAAACTTCTTGGGAGTAGATAATGAGTTATTCGCGAAGAGTCTCTCAGTACCCATGGTGCTCATCGAGCCGTGCCTCGAATCGCATCAGCGATGTCGCTCCCATGGAAAGCGCCGGTGCTCGACAAACGCGCGGAGGCCGCGTTGCACCTCATCACTGCTGCCGAGTCGAGCGCTCAGCGAGATCGCGCGGCGTTCGCCGATCGTGTCGAAGTCCCACAGCGCGCGCGCATAGCGCTTGAGCTCGCCAACTGCAGCGGCATTCACCCGCGACATGCGGGCAACGAATTGACGCAACCAGAGCTGCGGTTCGGCGGACAGCACGTCGACGAGGCCCAGGCGTTCGGCCTGCTCCGCCGTCACGCTCTGGGCTGTCAACGCCATCGCGTAGGCGCGCTGAAACCCGACGCGACGGATCAGGAACGGGAGGACACATGCGGGCAATAGCCCCCACAGGACCTCGGGCAAGGCGAAGCTGCTGCCGTGAGTTGCAATCACGAGATCACACGCGGCTGCGATCCCCACGCCTCCACCGATCGCCTGTCCGTCGATATCAGCGACAGTTACACGCTCGATGTCACCGAGTCGCCGCAATATCGTCATGAAGTCTGCGGTCGCAGCTTCCGAATCGGACAGAGAGATGGAGACATGCTCTCCGAAGTCCATACCGGTACAGAACACGCCTGCGGTACCCCGTAACACGATGACCCGGCACGCCGCATCCGCCTCGACGTCGTCCAGCGCTTGCCGCAACGCTCCGAGCAACCCGCGCGACAACGAATTACGTGCGGTTGCGCGATTGAGTGTTATCGTGGTGAGCGCGGTCGATCGCTCGACGACTAGCTCGGAGGTCGCAGATCTATCGGCGGGTTCGTCCACGGCTCTCCTGCACCGGCACGAGCTCTACGACTCCCGCTCCGATTTCGATAACGACCGACTAGCACTCGAGATCCACATGTTCAACTTCGATTTCGCATCTGGACATCTGTCGATTTGTTATTGACGAATCCAGGGCACCGAAGCGGCCCCTGTTACCATTGCATGCCGGTTCCGTCGATGCTGCACATGTCCCGCGAGCGCACACGCGCGTCATTTCGCGGCGGCCATGCGTGGCTTGACTTCGTCGAGCGCGCACTCTACGTTCGACACGGTTCGAGCTGAACGCTCAGGAAATCGCCAGTCGAGTGCTCAGCGTCCATCGATGAGCGCTCCAAGGAGCGGCGTGGACAACATGAAGGGCATCTTGTTGGCGGGCGGATCAGGTACGCGGCTGTATCCATTGACGACGATCGTCAGCAAGCAGCTGCAACCGGTTTTCGACAAACCGATGATCTATTATCCGCTTACATCTCTTATATTGGCAGGCCTAAGAGATATTTTGATCATCACCACTGAAGTGGACTCGCCGATATTTCAGAGGCTACTCGGCGATGGTACGCAGTGGGGCCTGCGCATCGAGTACGCGGCTCAAGCGCGCCCGCGCGGAATCGCCGAGGCCTTGCTGATCGGCGAGGCGTTCGTCGGTGACAGCGCGTGCTTCCTCATGCTGGGCGACAATCTCATCTACGGCCGCCTCGATTTCTTGCGCACCGCGATCGCAGATCTGCGGGACGATGCGACGATCTTCGCGTACGAGGTCGCAGACCCGAGTGCGTCGGGAGTGGTCGAGTTCGATGACCGCGGACGTGCGATCACGCTCGAGGAGAAACCCGCCGTTCCGCGCTCGTCATGGGCGGTTCCCGGCATCTACCTGTACCCCGGCGGCGCGGCGGGGCGCGCGCGGAGACTCGCACCGTCTCCGCGCGGCGAGCTCGAGATCACCGATCTGAACCGCAGCTATCTCGCCGACGGTCGGCTCCGGGTCGTGCCGATGGGGCGCGGCATCGCCTGGCTCGATACCGGGACCGCGCAGGGATTGCTCGAGGCCAGCAACTTCGTGGAGACGCTGCAGGCCCGACAGGGGCTTCTGATCGGCTCGCCCGATGAGGCGGCCATGCGTGCGGGCTTCATCTCGCCGGCGCAGCTGGCTCGCCGCCTGGCCACGCTGCCGGATTGCCCATATCGCAGCCACCTCGCCCGTGTCGTGCGCGATCCCGTGGCGCTGATGGAGGTGGCATGAGCTCCACGGTGCTGGTGACCGGCGCGGCCGGCTTCATCGGCTCGAACCTCGTGCGCCACCTGCGCCGCCGCTGGCCCGACACCCCGCTGATCTCCTACGACGCGGTGACCTACAGCGGCAGCGAGGACAACCTGGCGTCGCTCGCCGACGATCCACTCCACGCGTTCGTGCGCGGCGACATCCTCGATCGCGAGATGCTGGCGCGAACCCTCCGCGACCACGCAGTCACTGCGATCATCCACCTCGCGGCGGAGAGCCACGTAGACCGCTCGATCCTCTCGCCCCTCGAGTTCGTGCGGACCAACGTGGAAGGCACGGTGGTCCTGCTGCAGGAAGCCGCCCGCGCCTGGCGCGGCACGACCGGCACGCGGTTTCACCACGTGTCGACCGACGAGGTGTTCGGCACGCTTGGAGCCACCGGCCGGTTCAGCGAGACCTCCCCGTACGATCCCCGCAGCCCGTACTCGGCCTCCAAGGCCGCGAGCGATCACTTCGTGCGCGCGTGGCACGAGACCCACGGGCTCCCGATCGTGATCACGAACTGCACCAACAACTATGGCCCGTACCAGTTCCCGGAGAAGTTGATCCCGGTGGTCATCACCCGCGCGCTCGCGGGCCTGCCCGTGCCGGTCTACGGCAACGGGCAAAACGTACGCGACTGGTTGTTCGTCGACGACCACTGTGAAGCGATCGCCCAGGTGTTCGAGCGCGGCACCTCGGGCGAGACCTACTGCATCGGTGGTGAGTGCGAGGTCGCCAACCTCGATCTCGTTCATCGCGTGCTCGACGAGCTGGACCGGCAATGCGGCAACCGCCCCGGGACCTCGCGGCAGCTCGTGCAGTTCGTCGACGACCGCCCCGGCCACGACTTCCGTTATGCGATGGACACCGGCCGGGTTCGCGAGCTCGGGTGGCGCCCGCGGATCCCGCTCGAGGACGGCCTACGGCGGACCGTCGAGTGGTACCTGGCGAACCAGATCTGGTTGCAGCGCGCGCTCTCCGAGGCACATCGCACGTTCGAGCGCGCGTGGTACGGCGCGCGGCATCACACCGCGCAGGGCTGACCGTCGCGCCAGGCGCGCGCGCAGGCCTCGAGCACCGCGATCGTTTGCCGCGCGCTCGCCGCACCGCTGATCGGCGCCCGGCCGTTGGTCACGCACGCGATGAAGTGGCGCGCGAGCTCGGTCAGCGCATCGGCCTCGCGGTACAGCGTGGACGTGAACGCCCGCCGCGGCCCGGCGACTATCAATCGCTCGCCACCGTCGTGCGCCCATCGTGCGCGCGTGCCGTCCGA
>DATIPJ010000853.1:0-13969 GCA_035472155.1 Kofleriaceae bacterium | reverse complement strand
AGTTCGCGGCGACATACTGGAACCCCGACCTTCCGGGCCGGACGTTCAAGCTCGCGCCACTTCCCGCCGGCGCTGTTTAGGCCTGCGCGACGAGCACTTCGCGCTTGTTCGTGTGATCGGGCGGCGACACGACGCCTTGCTTCTCCATCTCCTCGACGAGCCGCGCGGCGCGGTTGTAGCCGATGCGGAGCTGGCGCTGGACCCACGAGATCGATGCGTTGCGCGTGGTCGTCACGATGTACACGGCCTTGTCGTACATGTCGTCGTCGGACTTGCCGGCGGGCAGCTGCATGGCGCCGCCGTCCTCTTCTTCCTCGCGCGGCTTGAGGATGTCGAGGTTGTAGACCGGCCGGCCCTGGGTCTTGAGGAACGCGACGACGCGCTGGATCTCATCCTCGTCGACGTAGCAGCCGTGCAGGCGCTGGGGCGCCGCGCCGCGGTCGGAGAACAGCATGTCGCCGGCGCCGAGCAGCGCCTCGGCGCCGGTCTGGTCGAGGATCGTGCGCGAGTCGATCTTCGACGCGACCGAGAACGCGATGCGCGACGGGAAGTTGGCCTTGATGAGGCCGGTGATGACGTCGACCGACGGGCGCTGCGTTGCGAGGATCAGGTGGATGCCCGAGGCGCGCGCCTTCTGGGCGATGCGCGCGACGCTGGTCTCGACCTCCTTGGGCGCGCACATCATGAGATCGGCGAACTCGTCGATGACGACCACGATGTAGGGCAGGCGATGCGGCGGGGCGGTGACGATCCTCTCGCGCGCGTCGGCTTCCTCGGGGGTCTCGGCGGAGACCGCCTTGCCGATATCGTCCTCGACGGCGCGCGCGGCGGCATCGGCGGCGGCGCGCAGCTTCTCGGCCTCGAGCTTGGCGAGCTGCTTGCCGACCTTGTCGTTGTACGTGCCGATGTCGCGCACGCCCATCTGCGCCAGCAGGTCGTAGCGGCGGTCCATCTCCTCGACGGCCCAGCGCAGCGCCAGGTTCGCCTTCTTCGGATCGGTCACCACCGGCAGCAGCAGGTGCGGCACGCCCTCGTAGATCGACAGCTCGAGCATCTTCGGGTCGACCATGATCATGCGGACGTCCTCGGGGCTGCAGTGATAGAGCAGGCTCGAGATCATCGCGTTGACCGCGACGGATTTGCCCGAGCCGGTCGTGCCGGCGACGAGCAGGTGCGGCATGCGCGCGAGGTCGACCACCGCGGGCCCGCCCTCGATGTCCTTGCCGAGCGCGAGCGGCAGCTTGCTGCGGCCCTTGAGGAAAGCGTCGTCCGCGAGGATCTCCTTGATGAAGACCTTCTCGCGCGTCTTGTTGGGCACCTCGATGCCGACCGCGGCCTTGCCCGGGATCGGCGCGACGATTCGCACGCGCAGCGCCTCGAGCGCGAGCGCCAGGTCATCGGTCAGGTTGACGATCTTGTTGACCCGCGTGCCCGGGGCGGGCGCGAACTCGTACATCGTGACCACCGGCCCGGGGCGGATCGCGACCACGTCGCCCTTGACGCCGTAATTCTCGAGCGTCTGGGTCAGCTTCGCCGACAGCTCGAGCATCGCCGTCTTGTCGATCTGGTTTGCCGTCGAGGCGTCGTAGTTGAGTAGCTGGATCGACGGCAGCTGATAATCGCCCTCGCCGATCTTGATGAACGTCTGCCGCTCGGCCTCGGCGGCCTTCTCCTTGGCGGCCATCGTCGCCTTGTCGGCGTTCTTGAACCGCGACTCGACGATCACCGGCCCCAGTAGCCCCGACGACGCTCCGGGCGGTGGCGGCGGTCCGACGGGCGCGCCGGTGCGCTCTTGCGGATCGAGCGGTGGCGCGGCCTCGAGCGTTGCGGGCGCGTCGTCGCCCACCGGGGGCCCCTGCGTACCGCTCGCGAACCGCGTGCGCTTCCCTCGCGCCGGGGCCGGCGCGGGTGCCTCGGGCAGAGGCGCCGCAACGACCTCGATCTGGGTCGCGACCCGATCCGTCGGCCCGCCCGCGGCGCCGTCGATCGCAGCGGGCACCGGCTGCGTCGGCTCGGCCGTACCGACGGCCTCGAGCAGCGCCTTCTTCTTCTTGCGAACTGCGCGGCCGATGATCACCGGCTCGCCCGCGGCCTCATCGTCGGCCACCTCGAGCACGTCGCGCTCGTCGACCTCGATGTCCTCGTCGTCGTCGTCGTCGTCGATATCGCGCTCGCGATCGGGCAGCATCGCGCGGAACACGTCGCGCCAGAACCGGGCGACCGCGAGGAGCGCCGCCCCGATCGCGCCACCGACCGTGCGACCCGCGCCGCCGATCGCCTGCAGCACATCGCGCGTGCGCAGCGGCGTCGCGACGACCGCCGCGACCACGAGCCCGACCAGCGCGAGCAGCGCCGTCCCGGCAGTGCTGATCACCGCGCGCAGGATCTCGCCCACATGCTCGCCGAGCGCGCCGCCGGGCCCATGCCCCGCGACGCGATAACCGCCGGCCGTCAGATGCGCGAGGATCGCCAGCGACACCGCGCCGACCACCCCGCCGATCACCACCGCGATCGGCATCACCGGCTCGCGCTCGATCAGCGTGCGGATCGCCGCGACCACCGCGAGCGCGATCAGGAAGTAGCCGCACACGCCGGCCACGCCATAGAACTGGCTCGCCACCCAGCGCCCGAATGGCCCCATCACCATCTGCCCCGCCTGCAGGGACACCAGCGCGATCAGGAGGAAGATCGACGCGCCAAGGCTCACCACACCGACCACCTCTCGGCGTCGACCGGTCGATCCACCTGCGCGTGGACTGACCGAGGTGTCGCGAATCCTTCGGTTTTTCGACATGACGACTCCTCGAGCTGGCTATCCTACATCGCCTGACATGCCGGGCCCAAGTTTTTCGGCTGCCCTCCGCACCGCGGCCAGGCAGTACCCGCCGCAGGCGGCCCTCACCCACGCTGGGCGGGCTGCACGCGGCGCAGCTGTCCGTGGCACCGTGGACCGGGCGATACCGGGCGCAGGCAGCCTACGCATCCCGCCGGCGGCGCACCGGGCGCGGGGTACGCGGCGCAGTCGACCTGGTACCACGCACGCCACAGATGACCTCGATCGGCGCGCCTCGCTTGTTGCAATCGACTTGCAATGAACAACGGCCACCGATCCGTAGCCAGCACTCATCAGTGCGCTACTCGCAATGATCGATAGTACGAGTGCATTTCCTCCTCGGAGAATCGCTCGTCGGCTTGTACGCTACAAAGGATGATGCACTTCGAGCTGTACAAGGATCGCGGGGAGGAATGGCGGTGGCGCTTGCGCGCCGCTAACGGGAACATCGTGGCGGACTCGGGCGAGTCCTATACGACGAAGGCAAATGCCGAGGCTGGCATCGCCAGCGTCAAGCGAGGAGCGGCGGAGGCGCCCGTGCGCGAGGGATGAGGCGCTGACCACGCCTGCACGCAGGCGACGCGCGCGTGCGCTGCTTGCGACGGCGAGCTACTCCTCGGCGGCAGCGGGCAGCGCGCGGATCGCGGACTTGCCGCGCAGGCGGAACAGGCACTCGCGGGCACGCGTGACCGAAAGGGTCGCGGTCTCGTCGCCCTGGATGGCGACGGCGGTGCGCAGCTCGAGCTGATCGACAGCGACGCCCACGCTGTCTACGCAGCTGATCGTGCGGCATGCGCACGCGCGGCCGTGAAGCTCGGCGGCGAGCGCGCGCCAGCCCTCGACATCGAAGCGGAGGGCGGCGGTCATCGGCGGATCGGGGGGGCCGTCGGGGTCGGGGTCGAAGGCCCAGGGCGGATCGTCCAGGCGCGGGGGACACCAGCGGCCCGCGGCGTCGCATGCCTCGAGGGTCTGGATGAAGCGGCGGCGCACGGCGAGGTCGGCGGCCGCGACGCGCAGCTGATCGGTGACGAGCGAGTCGTCCGGGCGAGCCTCGAGGTCGGTGACCCGACGCTCCGCAGTGGCCTCGGCGCCGCGCTCGGCGATGAGGGCCCTTTGCAGCTCGGGCTTGCCGTAGGTGGGTCGGTAGGCGTCCTCGTCGGCGAGCGTGGAGCGGGGGTGGTCGTCGGGGTCGGAGGGCGGCGGGCGCACGCTGCTGCCGGTGGCGCAGCCGGTCGCGAGCGCAAGCACCAGGCAAGCTCTCATGCAGCCAGCGTAACTCGTGCTACCACCAGACAAGTCAACGACTTCGCCGCATGAATCCGGCGCCCGCGCCCAACGTCGATCATCCAGGTGCCGGTTGGTACCCGCTCGGAGCTCAGCCATGTCCTTGTTCGGAATCATAACGCGAACCTTCCTCGGGCTCGCGCCCGCGCCAGCGGTTGCGCATGTTCCCGCACCCGCGGCCCAGCACTTCGTGCCCACCGCGCCGCTGGCCGCCGCCACCCCGACGGCACACGCCGCCCCGACGGGGGCGACCGCTGCTCCGACAGCACACGCCGCGCCGACCGCAGGGGCCAGCCCAACGAGCGCCGCCGCGCCGACAGCGGCCGGCGCCCCAGCCGGCGGCGCTGCGCCGACCGCCGCGCCTGCCGTGCCGTCGAATGCGGTGCAGGTGGTCGAGCGAGTCCAGCAGTTCTATGCGGGCATCAAGCAGGTGTCGGCGCAGTTCCGGCAGTCGGTGACCAACGAGACGTTCGGGAGCACGAAGACCAGCGATGGTGCGGTGTGGCTCATGAAGCCCGGCAAGATGCGCTGGGACTACTTCGACAAGAAGGCCAAGGACGTCGAGGTCAAGAAGAGCTTCATCTCGAACGGCTCCTACCTGTACGTCGTTGAACATGACAACAAGCAGGTCGTGAAGAAGAGCCTCGAGCGCGATCTGATGCCGGTCGCGGTGTCCTTCCTCTACGGCAAGGGCGACCTCAAGGCGGAGTTCAACCCCGAGATCGACGCCAGCGGCAAGTACGGCGAGAAGGGCGACATCGTGCTCCGGCTGACGCCCAAGCAGCCCTCGGCGCAGTACAAGAATCTGTTCCTGGTGGTGTCGCCCAAGGACTTCCACGTCTCGCAGTCGGTGATCGTCGACTCGTCGAACAACGTGAACCACTTCCGGTTCTTTGCGCCCGATTTCAACAAGGCGGTCAAGGACTCGTACTTCGAGTTCGACCCGCGCAGCGTGAAGAACTATCGCGTGATCGACGCCGATGCCAAGGATGGCGCCGCCGCTCCGCCTGCGCTGCCGGCCGTGCCGCCGCCGCCCACGCCCTCCGCTGCCCCCAAGAAGTGACCCGCGCGGTCGACGCGCTGGTCGCTCGCTAGCGATACGGCTTCGAGCTGCCGTAGTCGACGATGTCGCTCATGTACTCGGGGCCGATCGGGATCGACTCGGGGTCCTCGCAGAACAGCTCGACGAAGCCGCAGCCGCAGCAGATGTAGCGCGCGATCAGGCCGCGCGGCCGCGTGAGATCGAGACCGCGCACCTCGGGCGCGCCGATCATGACGCCGACCTGATGGCGAACAATCGAGACGTCGTAGGTGGCGGCCATGGGGGCGTACATGGCGCCGATCGCGCCGAAGTCGGCGCCGAACCACTTGGTCGTGGCGTCGACCACGAAGCGCTCGCGCGGGAACACGCGGATGAAGCGCGTGCCGCGGCAGCGCGGGCACGGAACGTCGGGGCGGCGCGGCGGTGGCATCGTGGTGGTTCCGAGCTTGCTCGCGCACGGGCCGCAGATCGTCTGCGCCAGCTCGGGCTCGGTCTCGAGCCGGGCGGCGTGACACAACTTGCAGTTCGCCATGGCTGCATTCTGGCGGGCGCACCGATGTCGCGGAGTGAAAAAGCGCGGCCGAAACCTCCTGGGACGAAGGGCCCCGCACAGGTAAGGTGCGGGGCATGCCAGCCGTCCTTCGCCCGCACCCGCATCAACCTCGACCGCGAGGGCCCGTGGTCCTCGTGGTGATGGATGGCGTGGGCCGCGGCGCGGGCGACGAGGCCGATGCCGTGGCGATCGCGGCCACGCCCACGCTCGATCGGCTGTGGGTGCCCGGGGTCCGCGCGGAGCTACGCGCCCACGGCAAGGCGGTCGGGCTTCCGAGCGACGATGACATGGGCAACAGCGAGGTCGGCCACAACGCGCTGGGCGCCGGCAAGGTCTATGCCCAGGGCGCGTTGCTCGTCGGGCGCGCGATCGAATCGGGCGCGCTGTTCCGCGGCCAGGTCTGGCAAGACGTGGTCGCGCGCGGCGCAGGCGGCAAGGCCATCCATTTTCTGGGCCTGCTCTCGGACGGCAACGTGCACTCCCACGTGTCGCACCTCGAGGCGCTGCTCGGCGCGGCCGCGGGCGCGGGCTGCAAGAAACTCTATGTTCACGCGTTGCTCGACGGCCGCGACGTTCCGCCCACGAGCGCGCTGGAATACATCGACCGCATCGAGCGGTACCTAGCTAACCTAAAGTCGTCGGGCGTCGACGCCCGCATCGTCTCGGGCGGCGGACGCATGACCATCACGATGGATCGATACGAGGCGGACTGGAAGATGGTCGAGCGCGGCTGGCACACGCATGTGCTCGGCGATGCGCCCGCGTTTCCGTCGGCCACCGCGGCGGTCGAGGCCGCGCGCGCCGAGCGCCCCGGCGTCATCGACCAGGACCTGCCGCCGTTCGTCGTCTCGCCGCCGGTGCCGATCGCCGATGGCGATGCCGTCGTGATGTTCAACTTTCGCGGCGACCGCGCGATCGAGATCTCGCGCGCGTTCGACGACGCCGAGCTCGCCGCGTTCGACCGCGGGCGGCGCCCCGAGGTCCTCTACGCCGGCATGATGGAGTACGACGGCGACCAGCACATCCCCAGGCACTACCTGGTCTCGCCGCCCGAGATCGACCACCCGATGGGCGAGCTGCTCGCCGAGAACCGCGTCTCGCAGCTCGCGATCTCCGAGACGCAGAAGTACGGCCACGTCACCTACTTCTGGAACGGCAACCGCAGCGGCATGTTCGACAAGGCCAGCGAGACGTACATCGAGATCCCCTCGGACCGCGTGCCGTTCGAGCAGCGGCCGTGGATGAAGGCGGCCGAGATCACCGACGCGCTCATCACCGAGCTGCGCAGCGGCAAGCATCGCTTCGCGCGCGTCAACTACGCCAACGGCGACATGGTCGGCCACACCGGCGCGTTCGATGCCACGGTCGTGGCGGTCGAGACCGTCGACCTGCAGCTGGCGCGGCTATCGCGCGCGGTCGAGGAGCTGGGCGGCATCCTCGTCGTCACGGCCGATCACGGCAACGCCGACGAGATGTTCCAGCGCGACAAGCACGGCAAGGTGATGCGCGACAAGAAGACCGGGCAGCCGGTTGCCAAGACCAGCCATACGCTCAACGCCGTACCCTTCCTCATCCACGATCCGGCGCGCGGCGACCGCTACGAGATCGATCCGGCGCGCACCGCAACGGCCGGTATCGCCAATGTCACTGCCACCTGCCTCGAGCTCCTCGGCTTCGTGCCGCCCGATGACCTGGAGCCCTCTCTGCTGAGGTTTCGATGACCACCGACCCCGCCCGCCCGTCTTCCCCCTCCAGCAGCGGTACCAAGGCGCTGCTCGGCCTGCTGGTGGCCGGAACCGCCGGCCTCGTCGTGTTCCTGTTCGTCCACCTCTCACACGACGGTGGGATCCGCATCCGTCCGGGGGCCACGCCCGCCGCCGCGGAGTGCATCAAGGGCCAGCGCGACTGCCTGCCCGACCTCGGTTACACCGACACCACCGGCGTCGCCTACACGCGCGATGCGCTCGCCGGCAAGGTCGTCCTCGTCAACTTCTGGGCGACCTGGTGCCACCCCTGCCAGGCCGAGATCCCGGCGCTGTCGAAGGTCTACGAGAAGTACAAGAGCAAGGGCGTGGTCTTCCTCGGCGTGCTCACCGACTCGGTCGACAGCAACCAGCTCCTCAACTTCCAGTCCGACCACAACATGACGTATCCGATCGTGCGCGCCACGCGGCAGGTCATGTCGTCGTACGAGGAGCCCTCGAGCCTCCCGACGACGTTCGTCTACGGCCGCGGCGGCAAGCAGGTGTTCAGCCGCATCGGCGCGCTGCGCGAGAGCGAGCTCGACTCTCTCGTCGCGCAGCTGGTCGCGCAGCCGTAGGCGTGGCGCCTCACAGCACCTCGGCGATCTCCGACGGTGCGAACAGGCCGAACAGGCCGCCGGTGTGCAGGAACGCGATCGCCGAGCCGAAGCGCCCCGGGTCGGCGGCCAGCTCGGTCACCATGCCGTGGAACGCCTTGCCGGTGTAGACCGGGTCGAGCGCGATGCCGTCGCTGCGGCAGACGTCGCGGATGGTGGCCAGCTCCTCGGGCCGGCTCTTGGCGTAGCCGCGCCCGACGTGGCCATCGACGATGTCGATGTCGGCCTCGGTGACGTTGGCCCCGAGCTGCCAGCGCGCCTCGGCGTCGGCGCAGATCCGCGTGATGGCGTCGACGAAGTAGGCGCGGTCATCGCAGACGTTGACACCGGCGACGCGGATGCCGCGGCGCGCGAGGCCCAGGAGCTTGGCGCCCAGGATCAGGCCGGCGCCGGTGCCGCCCGAGCCGCAGGCGTAGACCACTGTCACGGGGTGCTCGGGCGATGCGATGCCGTCGAGGTCGTCGGCCAGCTCGTGCATCGCGCGCAGGTAGCCCCACGAGCCGAGCGCGTTGGAGCCGCCCTCCGGGATGACGTATGGCCGATCACCGGCGCGGCGGACGCGTGTGGCGGCCTCGGCGAGCAGCTGCGTGCGGTCGCGCCACGCGGGCCGCGAGATCCATTGCAGCTCGGCGCCGACGAGCCGATCCAGCAGGATGTTGCCCGTGGCCGCGGGCGGGCTCTCGGGGTCGTCGGTGCGCAGGATCAGGATACATTTGAGGCCGAGCTGCGTGGCAGCGAACGCGGTCGCGCGCGCATGGTTCGACTGCTCGCCGCCGCACGTGATCACGTGCGTGGCACCTTCGGCGAGCGCTTCGGCCATCAGGTACTCGAGCTTGCGGACCTTGTTGCCCATCAGCTCGCTACCGGTGTGGTCATCGTGCTTGAGCCAGATCTTGAAGCGCTCGGCCTGCTCGCGGGGCCGGTCGGTCTGGCCGTAGCGCAGCCACTGCCCGCGCGTCGGTAGGTTCGCGAGGCGGACGCGCGGCGGTTCGCGCTCGTGCAGCGGATCGATCATGAACGGACTGTAGACGACCGCGCGGCTCCTGCCGATCGGGCCTGGTGGCGTTCGGGCGAATCTGCCTGGAAGTCATGCCGCCTGCGAACGGTGTGTTAGATCGACTGCGTGATGGTTCGTGGAGTCGTCCTTGCAGCGATCGCGCTCGCCGGCGCCATCGCCAGCGGCAGCGCGGGGGCCAAGGGCTGGCCGACGCCGGCGGCGGGCGAGTCGGCGTCGGGCGGGCCCGAGGTGCTGTTCACGTTCGATGACGGGCCGAATCCCAAGACGACGCCGCTCGTGCTGGACATCCTCGCTCAGCACCACATCCGCGCGGTGTTCTTCCTGGTGGGTGAGATGGCCGAGAACAAGAACCCCAAGGTCGCCGCGATCATCCGGCGCATCTTGCGCGACGGGCACGTGATCGGGACCCACACGATGAAGCACAAGGACCTGTGCCGCGTGTCGGAGGCCGACGCCGTGCGCGACCTCGATGATGGCAAGGCGATCGTCGAGGAGGCCGCCGGTGTGGCCACGGCATGGTTCCGGGCGCCGTTCGGCGCGCGATGCGATCGACTCGAGCGCATGCTGGCCGAGCGCCACCTTTCGCACTTCCACTGGGACCTCGATCCGCAGGAGTGGAAGCACGGCAATGCCGCGCGCACGGTGAAGTACGTCACCGGCGAGCTCGGCCATAGCTACGGGCGCAATGTGCTGCTGATGCACGACATCAAGCAGGCCACGGTCAAGGCACTGCCGCAGATCCTCGACTGGATCACGGCCGAAAACGCGCGGCGCGAGAAATCGCGCAAGAAGCCGATCCGGATCGTCCAGGCGCCCGCGCTGGCGATCGAGCAGCTGCCCAAGGGGCTCGTCGCGTGGCTGAAGGACGCCACCGCGGGAGCGCGCGCGCTGCCCGACGCGATCGCCAGCGTCTTGCCATGACCGCACGGCTGGTGCGCGAGCCCACAGGGGCGCACGAGGCTGGCAACCTGGGTGGCACGAGTAGGCCGTCGGCGCGCCAGCCGTGCTACGGTTCCGCGGTCCGGTCATGTTTCGGATTCGTCAATCGTATCGGGAAGATGTCGAGCAGGTTCTCGCGGTGGCCGAGCACCTCGACACCGTCAATCTGCCTGCGGACCGCGGGCACATCGAGACCATCCTCGCGCTGTCGGAGAAGTCGTTCGCCGAGCAGGTGCCGGTCGTCGACCGCGAGTTCGTGTTCGTGCTCGAGGATCTGTCGCGAAAGCGCATCATCGGCACGTCGATCATCTACGCGCAGCACGGGACGAAGCGGGCGCCGCACATCTTCTATCGGGTCGAGAATGACGAGCGATACTCGGTCACGCTCGACAAGCACTTCGTCCATCCAACGCTGCGCATCGGATACAACTACAGCGGCCCGACGGAGATCGGCGGGCTGATCCTGCTGCCCGAGTTCCGGCGCAGCACCGAGGCGCTCGGGAAGACGCTGTCGTACGTGCGGTTCCTGTTCATCCGCATGCACCGGCCGTGGTTTCGCAGCCACGTGCTCTCGGAGCTGCTGCCGCCGCTCGAGACCGACGGCACGTCGCGGCTGTGGGAGGCGCTCGGCCGCAAGTTCACCGGGCTGACGTATCAGGAAGCCGACCTGATGTCGAAGGACAACAAGGAGTTCATCCACGCGCTGTTCCCCGATGACCCGATCCACACCGAGCTGCTGCCCGACGACGTTCGCGCGATCATCGGCCAGGTCGGGCCGGAGACCAAGGCGGTCGAGGCGATGCTCCGGCGGATCGGGTTCGAGTATGCCGACCAGATCGACCCGTTCGACGGCGGCCCGCACTTCATCGCGAACACCGACGACATCACGCTCATCAAGCAGGCGCGCGAGATCGCGGTGACGACGGTCGAGCACGCAGACGGCGAACGGCCGTGGGCGGTGCTGGGGATCGAGACCGCCGGCGCCCGACCCGGGTTTCGCGCGGTCGGTGCGCGCGTGATCCCGATGGCCTACGATGCGATCGGCATCACCGACGATGCGCGGCGAAGGCTCGGCGTCGAGGATGGGCAACGGGTGTGGGTGTGCTTCGGGTGATTGCGGTCGCGCTGGTCGCGTGCAGTGCGGCGGGAGCCGACCCGGCCGCGGCGCCGAGCAGCGTCGCGCACCCCGAGGGGTGGAAACAGCTGCCGGCGGTCGCGGCGGCGGTGGGCGCGGCCGCCAAGGCGGATGGGGTGACGATCGATTCGGTCGACGCGTGGGGCGAGCCCGCGCACGGCTGCTATGCGGTGTGGCTCGAGCTGCACGGCGGAAGCGCCGACGCGCCCGCCCTCGCCGACCAGGTGCTGGCCGGGATCGCGCGCGCTGCCGGGCCGCGCGACGGTGCGGCGACGGTCGCCGCCGCGACGACCCGCTCCGCGACGAAGAGCTCCGCCGCGACGACCAGCAGCGCCGCATCGTGGTCGGAGGCGGTGGCGGTCAGCAATGTCGTGAAGCCCACCGCGGCGAGCGGGACTCTCACGCTCGCGTTCACCAGCCTGCCGTACCGAGGCCGCATGCGCGCGCAGCTCGGCAAGGGCCGGATCGCCGCGGTCGCTTGCTTTGCCAACGAGCGCGAGCCGCTCGCCTGCCAGGCGACCTGCGCGCCGTTGCTGGAGGCGCGCTGATGCGCTCGTCGTCGACGTTCGGGATGCAGGGCACCTCGCGTGCGCGCCGCACGGTCGGATCCGTCCTCGCTCGCATGCGAGCGGTCGTGGCGGCCATGGCAGCGCTGGCGTTGGTGGCGCCTGGGCTGCCCGCGATGGCCGAGCCTCGGCCCGAGATAGGCGACCACCTCGCGCCGGCCAGGGATGCGCAGAGCACGATGTCGGCGGCGCCGGGCGAGCCCGCGCTGAGCGATGATCGCGTGCGCCTGCCGCCGATGACGATTCCACAGGACGCGCGGTCGAACGATCGGCGGACGGCGTATGTCGGCGCGGGGGTGGTGGTGCTCGCGGCGATGTTCTGGTGGAACCGCCGGCGGCGCGACCGCTTCGAGCGCGAGGACCGCGGCGCGCCCGCCCGCGTCGCCGCGCGCGACGACGATGCCGATGCCGATGACCTTCATGCGGCTGCCCGCAGCGACACGCCGGCGGCGCCGGACCGGACCGAGCGAAAAGCGAGGCCCGATAGGCGAGATAGGCCCGATAGGCGAGATAAGCGAGATAGGCGAGACCCATGACCGAAGCAGTACCCGCTCTCGAGCCGATCCTGATCGTCGATGATGAGAAGAACATCCGCCGGACGCTGCGCATGGTGCTCGAGGGCGAAGGGCACGTGGTGCACGAGGCGGGCTCGATCGCCGAGGCCAACGCCGTGCTCGAGCGCGAGGCGATCGACTTGATCCTGCTCGACGTCAAGCTCGGCGACGATAACGGCATCGAGCTCCTGCGGACGCTGAAGGCGCGCGGCGAGGATGGCATGTCGTCGCGGGTGTCGGAGATCCCGGTGGTGATGATCTCGGGGCACGCGACGATCGAGGACGCGGTGGCAGCGACGCGGCTCGGGGCGTTCGACTTCATGGAGAAGCCGCTCGATCGCAACCGGGTGATGGTGACGGCGCGCAATGCGCTCGAGCGGCGCAAGATGTGGCGCGAGGTGCACGATCTGCGGCGCGCGGTCGATGCGCGCTGGGAGCTCCTGGGCAACACGCAGGCGATGCAGGACCTGCGGCGGCAGATCGCCAAGGTCGCTCCGACGAGGAGCCGCGTGCTGATCACCGGCGACAGTGGCACGGGCAAGGAGCTGATCGCGCGCGCGATCCACCGCAACAGCAGCGTGTCTGCGGGGCCGTTCGTGAAGGTCAACTGCGCGGCGATCCCGCCCGAGCTGATCGAGAGCGAGCTGTTCGGCCACGAGCGCGGTGCGTTCACCGGCGCGATCGCCAAGAAGCGCGGGCTGTTCGAGGTGGCCGACGGCGGCACGATCTTCCTCGACGAGATCGGCGACATGGCGCAATCGGCGCAAGCCAAGGTGCTGCGCGTGCTGCAGACGGGCGAGTTCACGCGCGTGGGCGGCGAGAAGAGCCTGCGCACCGACTGCCGCGTGGTGGCGGCGACCAACCGCGACCTCGAGCAGATGGTCAAGGACGGCTCGTTCCGCGAGGACCTCTACTTCCGGCTCAACGTGGTGCCGATTCGCTCGCCCGACCTCAGCGAGCGCACCGACGACGTGCCGCTGCTGGTCGAGTCGTTCGTGCGCGAGTGCTGCGACGAGAACGGCCTGGGCTACAAGCCGGTCGACGAGCCGGTGTTCGAGCGGCTCAAGCAGTACGACTGGCCGGGCAACGTGCGCGAGCTGCGCAATGTGGTCGAGCGGCTGGTGATCATGTCCGACGACATGATCCGCGAGAAGGACCTGCCGCCGTACCTGGGCGGGCCGCGGGCGCCGGGCCAGCAGCGCTCGACCGGACCGCAGACGGCGATCGACCTCGGCCGCTACGCCGGCAAGAGCCTGCGCGAGTTCCGCGAAGAGGTGGAGTCGGAGTTCATTCGCATCCGGCTCGCCGAGTTCGACTGGAACATCTCGCGCACCGCGCAGGCGCTCGGCATCGAGCGGACCAACCTGCACAAGAAGCTGCGCGCGCTCGGCATCCACCGCGGCGAAGGGAGCGGGGGCGGAGACCATGACTGACGAGACGCGCGCGACACGATCGCGATGACGGACGTGCTGCGCGCGCGGCTGATCACGGTGGTGGTGACGGCCGCCTGCTGGTTCGCCCACGCCGCGAGCGCATCGCCAGGGACCGCATCGCCGCGCACCGCATCGCCAGGGACCGCTTCGCTGGCGAATGCCGCGGCGTCGAGCGCGGAGCTCGTGGATGCGCTGGCGTCGGACGATGTGGGGCAGGTGGAGCGGGCGGTCGGGGCGATCGCCGCAGTGCGCG
>DATIPJ010000852.1:0-6794 GCA_035472155.1 Kofleriaceae bacterium | reverse complement strand
GCGCTGGCCCTCGGCGGCGATCGCTTGCTCGAGGATCGCTTCGCACGCGGCGCGAGCCTCCCGGCCGGGTGGTAGGAACACCTGGCCGACGGCGAATCGCCGGTTGGGTGCGAGCTCGAAACCGAGACGGGCGATCTCGGTGCGGAACATCCGATCCGGAAGCTGAATCAGGATGCCAGCACCGTCGCCGGTCTCGGGATCCGCGCCGCATGCCGCGCGATGCGACAACCGGCGCAGGATCTCGAGTCCGTCATCGACAATTTCGCGTGAACGCACGCCTTTGATGTCGGCGACGAACCCGACTCCGCAGGCAGCACGTCCGCTATGGGGGTCGACCAGTCCGGTCCAGGCTCGCTGAGACAAATGAGGACTCCGGTTTGACCTTGCTCACACTAATGCATCGCGTTAGCTCGTTGCGAGCAGAAAGTTGACGCGTCGCAACGGACCGACCGGTAAGTCGTACCATGGTCGATCGAAGGCTCGATCGGAAATCGCTCTGAATTCAGCGTTTCAGCGTGGCCGCTCGCTCACTCAGCGAGCGGCTCGACGATTCGTCGCCTTAGCGCGACAGCTCGCCCAGCAGATCTCCGGCCGAGAGGCGCTCGATGCCATCGGGGCCGTCGAGCGGTGCGCGGCGGTCGAGCACGTAGCCGGCGCTGCCGACGGGCAGCGCGATGTCGTCGCGGAGGAGCGCGAACCAGGTCGGCGCGTTCGCCGGCGGCAGCTCGTCGACGGTCCCGTCGGGGTCGTCGCCCGCGTGGAGCCGCGCCAGCCGCGCGAGCGCCTGCTCCTTGTCGCGCCGGCGGTACGGCGTGATCGCGCCCGAGCGCTCGCGGACGTAGACGATGTTCGCGCGCGCGACCGCGTGGATCGCGGCGACGTCCCACAGCGTCGGGCGCGCGCCGGTCGCCGCGAGGTCGGCGAAGTCGCGCCCGATGTGAGCGAGCGCGGCGCGGTAGCCGCCGACGGCCTGCAGCGCACCGTGCGCCGTGATGTGAACGTCGAGCCAGCGCAGTCGCCGGGTCTCGAGATCGATGGTGAGCGGCACGGTGATCGCCGACTTGCCGTGCAGATCGAAGCGCTGCGCGACCGCGTGCGGATCGAACACCGGATCGGGCCCGGGCGGCGCGGGCGTGACGCCGACGAATGCGTGCGGCAGCCGATCGAACGCCATCGAGCCCTCGCGGAACACGGCCATGATCGCGTGGCGCACGCCCAGAGCGCGCAAGCGATCGACGTCGAGGTCGATCAGCTCCGACGCCCCGAGTGGCGGCGGCGCCGAGGTCTGGTCGCCCGAGTGCCGCGCGATACCGTCGCCGACGATGGGGCTCTCGGCGTCGCAGGTCGCGACGTGGCGCCACGCGCCATCGAACATCGAGAGCGAGGCGTCGAGGTCGACGCGGCTGCCGGGCGGCTCCTCCCAGTGCAGGAACACGCGCATCGCGGCGGTGTCGGGCCGCGCGGCGTCGTGGGGCATCGCGGGCAGCGCGATCTCGCTGCCGCGCGGCCAGGCGATCTTGGCCCGCGGCGGGCGGTCGCCGAGCGGCGCCAGCAGATCGGCGAGCCCGCGGTCGATCACGGCGCGCGCGAAGTTGCGCCGGGCCGCGGCGCGGGCCACCAGCTCGGCGCGCATCAGCGCGACAATGGCGCCGACCGCATCGCCGCGCAGCGGAGCGCGCAGGTCGGGCGCGCCCCAGGCGTGGAGCACCTCGCGCCGCGGGAAGAACACGCGGCGCGGCCACGGCGCGGTCCGGCGCGCGATGTGCGACGCGAGCCCGAGCACCATCGCCGGCGCGCCGCGCACGGTCGCGACCTCGATCGCCCCGATCACCGGCGCGAGCGCATCGGGCTGGCGCGCCTGCGCGACGCGCACGAGGTGATCGACCCGCCGCAACAGCTCGTGCGGGCGCTGGCCGAGCCGCTCGGCGGCGCCCCGCGCATCGCCGGCGCGCAGGCGCTCCTCGACGACGCTGGCCCACGGCGTGACCCGGGCTCGGTCGTCCGCGATCCGGACAGTCGCCACCCCGCGCGCCTCGTCGTGCACCGCGGCGCCGAACGTGGCCCGATCGAGCCGCGTCTGGCGAACGGCGGCGAACGCGAGCGTGGCCACCGGCAGCCGCTCGGTGTGCTCGTACGGGTGCAGCCGCTCGGCGACCCGCTTCCACAGCCCGCGGTGGCGCCACATGTCCTCGACCGCCTCCTCGACCGCCAGGTGCTCGATCGCCTCGAGCACCGCGCGCCGCAGCGACCGGGCGACCGAGCCCAGCCGCATCGGCTCGACGAGGCCGGGGTTGCCGCCGAGCAGGACCGCCGCCACCCGCAGCACATCGGTGGCGGTCGTCAGGTGCGCGCGCGTGGCCTGCGCCATCGCCATGCGATCCGGCGCGACCATCCACAGCCGCGCGAGCGCGATCGCCATCGTCTCCTTGGTCGGGATGTGCGCCGGTAGCCACTGCACGGTCTTGGGCCCCATGGCGTCGATCACGACCTCGATCTCGGCGCGGTCGTCGGCGGTGAGCGGCGCCGCGCGCCCGACCAGGCGCTCGAACCGGCTGCGCGCCGCGCCGATCAGATCGAACCCGAGGTGGAGCAGGCGCAGCTCGCCCTCGTGCTGGGTCACCACCTCCGCGGTCGGCTCGGGCCGCACGAACGGATCGCTCATCGCGACGCGGCGGTGGCAGACCGGACACCCGGCGAAGCTGCCGCCGCTCCAGCACGAGCTGCACACCAGGTGGCCGCACGGATCGAGCGCGCCGACGAGCTTGACCTGGCCGCACCACGGGCACGGCTGCGCTTGCCGGGTCGCGAGCCAGGTCAGCATGCGGCGCAGGTACTGCGATGCGGGATCGCCTGGCGTGGTCGGCGGCACGCTGCGATACAGCGGCACGTGCGGCCGGTACGCGCCGAGCGCGTTGATCAGCGTGCCGGTGATCCAGCTCCGCAGCTCGGCGATCGCCTGGTACGGCAGGCGGCGGATCGTCATCGCCAGATCGAGGCTCATCACGTAGCCCAGCTGCGCGAGCTCATCCTCGAGCTTGTCGAGGTCGACATCGCGCGTCGGGCGGGTGGCGGCGCTCGCGACGCGGTCCGGATCGAGCACGACCGTCTGCGTTCGCGCCAGGAGCAGCGTCCGGATCGAGTCCATCAAAAGAGGGCGGAGAGTGGATGCGCTACCGAAACAAAAGAGGAAGCACAGCCGGAGCCGCCCGACTCGAGTCTATCATCGATTGTGGGAGTGACCGGTCAGGCCACTACGCATACGTGTTCACGTGCGAGCCCTCGCCGTGGAGGCCGATCGGAGGGGCAGCTCGCTCGATCAGGTCGACGACCTGGTGGCCTTCCTGTTTCGCCTGATCCTGGGCGAGCTTCTCGACGCGAACGGCAACCAGGTTCGCCAGGTCGAGGCTTGGTCCTGAGATGCTCATGCTCTCGGGTTCGACCGCCCGAAGGATCCGTACAGCCCCCCTCTGAGGCCCGGCAGTTACCTCAAAATCCCCGAGCGCAGGCCGAGCATTTTCGCATGCGCGTACGCCCGCGGGCTGAATTCCGCGTGAGGTTTCTCCAGGTTGGGCTCCGGGTGGCGCTCTGGGTCGGGCTGGCCGTGTGCGGGGTGTACGTACGCGGGCGGTCCGCCGCTGCCCCCGCGCCGCGGGGGCAGGTGCCGGTGCACTGGCCGGACGACACCCGGCTTTCTCGCACGCCGGGCCGCCCGGTGATGGTGGTGTTCGCGCACCCCGCGTGCGCGTGCACCTGCGCGGCGCTCACGGTACTGACCGAGGTCGCGGCGGAGCTCGGCCGCGCGGTCGACGTCGAGGTGGTCATCGACGACGACGTCCCGGATCCGGCGGCGAACGAGATCGCGGTGCGCGCGCACCAGATCCGCGGCGCGACGGTCGTCATCGATCGCGATCACACCGAGACCGCGCGGTTCGGCGCGATCACGTCGGGGCACACTGTCCTGTACGGCGCCGGCGGCGACCGGCTGTTCGTCGGCGGGCTCACCGACGGCGGCGGTCATCCCGGGCCGAGCGCAGGGCGCACCCAGGTCCTGGCCCTGGCGCGCGGCCAGAAGGCAGCGCGCGCGACCCCGGTGTTTGGCTGCGATCTCGGAGCCTTCCCCGAGCACGGGCCGTGACGAGGAATCGCTATGCAGTGCGCCCGAACACGTGGAGCACGCGGAAGTGCGAGAGGTCGACCTCCGAGTCGTCGGTGAACGGTAGGCCGATGCGCGCGGCCTCACGGCCGTAGTAGCGCTGGTGCCCGGAGCGCCAGTCGGCGAGGGACGCGTCGCCTTCCGCCTCGGCCGCGGCGAACGCGGGCGTCACATCCCCGAACCGCACCCGATCGACCTGCGTGGTCTCGATCGCGCACAGCGGGACGCCGAAGCCGTCGGTGATGATCGACACCGCGCCAGGCGCCAGATCCGTCCAGCCCTCGTGCCTGGCCAGCGCCACCCAGCTCGCGGTCGCGCGCTTGGGCCCCTTGATGACGCAGTGGGCGAGCTGGCTCGCGATCCGCGGCTCGTTGCCGAAGCACCACGCCTCGAGCTGGGTGGTCGGCGGCTGCCAGCCGCCGAGCATGCCCTCGACATACACCGCCCATGGCCCGCCCCCCTGCGCCGCCCATGTGGCGAGCGGCACCAGGTCGCCGGTGGTGAGCTCGTCATCGACAAACGCGAACCACGCGTCGTCGCGGTCGACGCGCTGGGCGAGCGGGAACCCGAGCTCGCGGCCGAGCGCGCCCGGCGCCGCCCGCTCCAGCGCGCGCAGCGGACGCTCGCCTGCGGGTACGTCGACCGCGAATGGCGCACCGTCCACGATCAGCGAGCGATGGGTGACATCGAGCACGACGGCATGGGCACGCATCTCGCGCGCACGCTATCACACGGTGCACGACACCCGTTCGCACCGCCGGACTGCACCGCGACAACACGGCACACACGGGGCGGCTCGAAGCATCTGCTCGCTCGCAGGACAACCAGAATGCGAGTCTTCGCACATGGCCGTCTCATGAGAGCGCTCATGGCTGACCCCATGAGACGCTCACGCTCTCTCATGAGCGTTCTCACACCGGTAATGAGAACTCTCATGGTCTATCCATTGAGTGTGCAGACCCACAGTTCCTCAGCAACTGAATACCGTAAATGCGATTGCGAATCATTGAGTGTTGTGTCGATCGGGATAACGGCGTAGATCGAGGATCGACGCCATGGCCAGTTGGCGCGTTTGGTGTGTTCGCGAGACGCATGGTGCGCAGCAGTCGATCGGCAGTGCCGTGCGAACGAGCTGGCTCGATTCCAGGAGATCCATGCGACCTACTCATGACCGACGACGCACGCTCTCCTCGGCAGTGATCGCGGCGGCGATCGCGGGTGCCCTCGCATCGCCCAGGGCTGCGCGCGCCGCCGAGCAAGTTCCCGACGGCACCTTCGAGGGTAGCCTGGGCGCCTGGTACGCGTACGGCGTTGCGGCCGGTCCGTCGCTGACCGGCGGTGCGCTGTGCGTGGACGCACAGGACGGCACGGTCAACCCGTGGGACGCGGCGATCGGTCGCAACGACATTCCGGCGATCGGCGGAGAGGGGTATCAGCTGTCGTTTCAAGCCCGGGCGAGCCGCAGCATCGTGATCAATGCCAACTTCCAGCACGCCTCGGGCGCCTTCGAGGTGATCGCCGGCGGGACACCGACGATCACCACGGAGTGGCAGACGTTCACGCTCAACGGTACTGCGCAATCTGGTTTTGCCGACGGGCAGGTTGTCTTTCAGATCGGTGGCAAGGGACCGTTCACGATCTGCGTGGACAACATCAGCCTTCAGGGCGGAGTCGCCGCGCCACCCTACGTGCCGGATACCGGCCCGCGCGTGCGTGTGAATCAGATCGGATACCTGCCGTTTGGCCCCAAGCGTGCAACGATCGTCACCAGCGCCACCGCCGCGCTACCGTGGCAGCTGCGGAACGCGGCAGGCGCCGTCGTGCGATCCGGGATGACCACGCCGCGTGGAATGGATGCCACGTCGGGCCAGAGCGTTCACACGCTCGACTTCTCCAGCTTCACCCAGTCCGGCACGGGATTTGTCCTCGTCGCAGATGGTGAGAAGAGTTATCCATTCGCGATCTCGGCCACGGTGTACGAGCAACTCCGCAAGGACTCGAAGACCTTCTTCTATACCAATCGCAGCGGGATCGAGATTCGCGACACGCTCGCACCGGGCTACGGTCGCGCCGCCGGGCACGTGGGCGCGCCGCCCAACCGCGGTGACACGGCTGTGTCCTGTCAGGCCCCGCGCGATTTCATGAGCTTCTGGACGTGCGCACCGAGCTTCACCCGCGACGTGACGGGTGGCTGGTACGACGCCGGCGACCACGGCAAGTACGTCGTGAACGGCGGCATCTCGGTGGCGCAACTGATGTCCGAGTACGAACGCAATCTGACCGCGCGAACTGCGGATCGCGGCGCGCTCGGTGACGGCACCCTGCGGATCCCGGAGGCGGGTAACGGCGTACCGGACATTCTCGATGAGGCGCGGTGGGAGCTCGAGTGGATGCTGCGCATGCAGGTTCCCGCGGGCTCCGGCGATCCTGGTATTGCACCTTACGAGGGAATGGCTTTCCAGAAGGTGCAAGATGCCGAGTGGACCGGGCTGCCGCTCGCGCCGGCGGCCGACGACAAGCCGCGTGAGCTTCATCGCCCATCCACCGCGGCGACGCTCAACCTCGCGGCGGCCGCCGCCCAGGGCGCGCGGCTGTTCGCTCCCTACGACCGCGTCTTCTCGACCCGCCTGCTCGCATCGCC
>DATIPJ010000851.1:0-2700 GCA_035472155.1 Kofleriaceae bacterium | reverse complement strand
ACCTGGATGTCTCGGTGCTCGACGAGCTACCGCCGGGGCGAACGCCGGTGGCGACGAAGATCCTGAGCGGAGCGCGCGGGCGCACGGCGGCGTACAAGCTGATCGCCGAGCGGGTCGCGGCCGGGGAGCGCGCGTACATCGTGTGCCCCAAGGTCGAGCCCGGTGAGCCGGGAGAGGCTGAAGGCAACAGCCGGCCGTGGAAGGACGCGAAGACGGTGGCTGTCGAGGTCGCCGAGGCGCTCCCCGGGGTCAAGACCGGGCTGGTGCACGGGCGGCTCGACAGCGCCGAGCGCGACCGCGTGATGCGCGCGTTCAAGGCGGGCGAGCTCGACGCGCTGGTCGCGACGACGGTGATCGAGGTCGGGGTCGATGTTCCGGCGGCGACGGTGATGGTGATCCACGACGCCGAGCGGTTCGGGCTCGCGCAGCTGCACCAGCTCCGCGGCCGGGTGGGCCGCGGGGGCGCGGCATCGCATTGCCTGCTGCTCTCGCAGGGGGCGAGCAGCGAGGACGCCGAGCGCCGGCTCGCGGCGATGGTCGCGACCCACGATGGGTTCCGGATCGCCGAGGAGGATCTCGCGCTGCGCGGCCCGGGCGAGCTGTTCGGGCCGCGGCAGGCGGGCGTGCCGCGCCTGCGCTTTGGAAACCTCGCGCAGCACACCGAGCTGCTGCTCGAGGCCCGCCGCCACGCCGAGGCGGTGCTCGCTGACGATCCGGATCTCGCGCGGCCGGCGCACGCGGCGCTGCGGCGAGCGCTGGAGCGCAGGCTCGCCACGTCGGTCTACGGCGCCGAGAGCGGATGAGGATGAGCGCCGATCACGTGCCGCAGGATGCTCGCCGATCAGGTGACCGCGCCGGCGAGCCAGGCGAGGTACTTCGCGTGCCCCTCGGCCAGCGGGAGCGCGAGGATCTCCGGAACATCGTAGGGATGCAGCTCTGCGAGCCGCGCTGCGAGCGCGGAATAGCACGCGGGCGTGGTCTTGATGACCGCCAGCGCCTCGGCGTCGTCCTGGATCGCGCCTTGCCATCGGTAGATCGAGCGAACGGCCGGCACGAGGTTCACGCAGGCGGCCAGGCGCTCATCGACGAGCACGCGCGCGATCTGCGCGGCCTTGTCCGCATCCGGAAACGTGGACAGCACCACGAGCGCATTCACGTCGGCCATCCTGGCGCTGTACCACGCGGCGCTCCGCGTGTAGCGTCCTGGGCGTGTTGATCGTCCAGAAGTACGGCGGCACGTCGGTCGGCTCGATCGAGCGCATGCGCAACGTGGCAGCGCGCTGTCTGGCGACCGCGCGCCAAGGGCACCAGGTCGCGGTCGTGGTCTCGGCGATGTCGGGCGAGACCAACCGCCTTCTCAAGCTCGTCAGCGAGCTCTACGAGGACACCAACGACCGCGAGGTCGATGTCATCGTGTCGACCGGCGAGCAGGTCTCGGTCGGCCTGGTCGCGCTCGCGATCCGCGCCGCCGGCGGCAAGGCGCGCTCGTTCCTCGGCCACCAGTGCAAGATCGTCACCGACAGCGCCTTCTCGCGCGCCCGCATCGTCTCGATCGAGAGCCAGCCGATCAAGGACGCGCTCGCCGCCGGCGAGATCGCCGTGATCGCCGGGTTCCAGGGCGTCGACGAGAAGGGCAGCATCACCACGCTGGGCCGCGGCGGCTCGGACACCACCGGCGTCGCGATCGCCGCCGCGCTGCAGGCCGACGTGTGCGAGATCTACACCGACGTCGACGGCGTGTTCACCACCGATCCGAACCTGGTGCCGACCGCGCGCAAGATCGATCAGATCAGCTACGAGGAGATGCTCGAGCTCGCGTCGCTCGGCGCCAAGGTCCTGCAGATCCGCTCGGTCGAGCTCGGCATGAAGTACGGCGTGCGGATCCACGTTCGCTCGAGCCTGCACCCGATTTCCGAGGATGTGCCCGGGACGTGGGTCATCCCCGAGGAGCCAGCCATGGAGAAAGTCGTTGTCTCGGCGGTCACCGTCGACAAGAACGAATCGAAGATCACCGTCGCGGACCTGCCGGACACCGCCGGCGTCGCGGCTCGGCTGTTCGCACCGCTGGCCGACGCCAACATCTCGGTCGACATGATCGTCCAGAACCAGGCGTTCGACGGCACGACCGACCTCACGTTCACCGTGCCCAAGGGCGACCGCAAGCGCGCGTGCGATATCCTCAGAGAGAAGCTTCCTGAGCTGGTCGGCGCGGGCGGCGAGCGGATCGCCTACGACGACGAGATCGCCAAGGTCTCGGTGATCGGCGCCGGGATGCGCTCGCACGCGGGCATCGCCAAGACGATGTTCCAGCTCCTGGCCGGCGAGAACATCAATATCCAGCTGATCTCGACCAGTGAGATCAAGATCTCGTGCGTCATCGCGCGCAAGTACGCCGAGCTCGCGGTGCAGTGCCTCCACGAGGGCTTCTCGCTGTCGCAATCGCCGAGCGAGCGGCCGGGCGTCTGACGCCGTCGCTGCATCGCCGCATTGCGCATCACCCCATCGCGCATCACCTTTGGGTGAGGCGATGATTTGGAATACGCCGTCCTTGTGCGACAGGGTATAGACTGCTCGCGATGGGGTGTACCAATTGCAAGAGCAAGACCGGGTGTGATCATCGCAAGACAGCGATGATGTCGTCGGTCGACGAGGCGCTCGAGCAGCTCTATCCCACGCGGACCTGGGGCGAGCCCGACGACC
>DATIPJ010000850.1:0-16581 GCA_035472155.1 Kofleriaceae bacterium | reverse complement strand
GCCGATCGAATCTTCCTCCCCGCCGATCGCCGAGCCTCGTGCACGGTCTGTCGTCTCCCCCGCGCCACGATACGGAGCCCGACCCACCGGCGGCGCCCTCGCGCCCCACGCACCCGCGCATCCAGGCGCGCGGCACGCGCCACGCCGCCGTGACCGTGGCCATCCCGCTGGTCCCGCTGCGCGAGAACAAGTAGCCCCGCGGCGCGTTACTTGATCAGCAGGATGATGATCAGCGCGACGATGATCACGCCGATGCCGATGATCACGAACACCAGGTTGCGCCCGCCCTTCATCTCGTCGATCAGGGCGTCCTCGGAGACCTTGCCGCTCATGCTGGCGCTCACGCTCGGATCGCGCATCGCCATGTGCCCGGCCGTCGCGCCGGTGCGCAGGCTGTACTTCTCCTTGTCGGTGCGCGACACCGTGCCGTCATCCTTGTAGCGCTCGTCGATCGGCAGCATGTCGGACTTGTCGTGCGCCAGGTCGTTGCCGACCGCGCGCTCCTCGGCGGCGGTCTGCGCGGCCTGGGCGTCGAGCTCGCCCTTCTTGAACCACAGCGTGTCGCGGAACTGACTGCGCGGGTCCTCGTTGCCGCGGCCCTTCTTGCCGGCGGGCGCGCCCATCATCGGCGAGACGATCACGGGCGGCGCGAGCACCGGCGGCGCAGGCATCGCCGGCGCGGCGGCACCCGCCTCGGGCGACAGCGTCGGCGCGGGCGGCGCGGTCGACGGCGGCGCCCACGGCGAGCGATCGGGCGACAGCATCTGCGGCGGCAGCGGCGCGGGCATCGCGGGCCCCAGCTGCGCCGGGCCGACCGGGCCCGGTGCGGGCGCGACGCCGGCCGACACGGTGGCCGCGACCATCGGCGCATGGCCCGCGGCGCCCGCGCTCGGGGCCACGATGCCGATCACCGTGCTCGGGATCACCGGCGCGTTCAGGCGCATGCCGAGCAGCGTCTGCACGAGCTCGGCCTTGGGCTTGCCCGCGCGGCCCACCGGCTGCGTGGACTTGAGGTCCGCGCCGCCTTCGGCGCCTTCGCGCGCAACGCGGCCGACCTCGTCGACGAACTGGCGCACGGTCAGGAAGCGCTTGGTCGGGCTCTTGTCGAGCGCGCGCATGATCACGGCCTCGACCGCCGCCGGCACCGCGGCGAGCGCCGACGGCATCCGGATCGTGCCCGCGGCGTCAGGCTCGACGGTCTGCCCGGTCAGCACGTAGTAGTACAGCGCGCCCAGGCTGTAGAGGTTCGAGCGCTGATCGACGGGCTTTCCGTCGTGCTGCTCGGGCGCCACGAACCCGGCCACCCCGGCGACCTTGTCGCTGGTCGGCACCGGCAGCGAGAAGTTGATGAGCTTGACGTCGGCGCCGGCGAACAGGACGTTCTTGGGCGCCAGGTCGCGATGGACCACGCCGACCTGCGCGGCCTCGATCAGCGCCTCGCCGATGACCTCGACGAGGTGCGCAGCCTGGTCGAGCGCGATCGGCCCGCGCACCGCGATCGCCTCGGCGAGGGTCTGCGCGCCGTCGATCAGCTCGAGCGCGACCCAGCTGTCGTCACCGCGCTTGCCGGAGGCCAGCACCTTGGCCACCCCGGCGCTCTGCACGCGCTCGAGCTGCTTGAGCTCGCGCTCGAGGCGCTGCGCCACCCCGGGCAGCGCGAGGACCGCCGGGGCGATGACCTTGACCGCCGCGGCCTGCCCGGTGGCCTTGTCGATCGCGCGATGGACCGCGCCGGTGCGGTGGCCGCCCAGGGCATCGCCGAGCTCGAACTTGGCGGACAGCGCGTCCGCGGCGGCGGCCTGGGTCTCGAGGGGAACGAGCCGAGCAGCATCGACGGGACAAAAATTCGCGTCGTCCGTGAACTGCTTCTGGCATTTCGGGCAAAGCTTCATGCCTCGCTCCCTCTAATCACGCGGATCGTAAGGACATCTATCAAGGAAAGCAATCTAGCTCGGCCGCCGTCTACCGTCGAGCGCCCCAGCCGGTCACACAGACGGCTTCTGCCATTTGACAAGCCGTCATCGCAGACGCTAAGAACCGCGGTCCACCCTGAGGAAACGCCATGGCTTCCAATACCGCAGCGTCCAGCGTCAAGCGTAAGAACAAACACGAGAAGGCCGGCCGCCGCCGCAAGAATCGTCTCGCCCGGAAGTCGACCAAGTCCAACGCGGAGCTGTTCGCCGCGCTCGGCGAGCCCGGCAAGCCGGCGCCCAAGCGCTGACCGCGGCCGCTTTCGGTCCGCCGGCGCTCAGGCGACGTCGGCCGACACGCGGTCGACCGAATACACGCCCTTGATGCGCGACAGCGAGCGGATCACGGTCTTGAGCTGATCGAGGTCCTTCACCGAGGCGTGGAACGTATTCACGGCGCGGCCGTCGTCGGTCGCGCGGCAGTGCGCCTGCGAGATGTTGACGCCCTGGTCGGTGAACGACTGCGAGATGTGCGCGAGCAGGCCCGGCTTGTCGGCGCACAGGATCTGGATCGCGACCTCGTGCTGCGCCTTGCCGTTGCCATCCCACTCGACGTCGATCCGGCGCTCGGGGTCGAGGTCGAGGCCCTTGTCGCAATCGCGCCGGTGCACGGTGACGCCGCGGCCGCGCGTGATGAACCCGACGATCGGGTCGCCCGGTAGGGGGCTGCAGCACTTGGCGAACCGGACCAGGATGTCCTCCTCGCCGGCGACCTTGATCCCGCTGGTCGACGTGCGCCGCGTGACCTTGCGCAGGAGCGTCTTGAGCATGCTCGCCGGCTTGATCGGCGCCTCGTGCTTCTCGTTGGCGAGCTCGGGCAGCGCCTTCTCGAGGACCTGCTGCGAGGTGATCTTGCCGTAGCCGAGCTGGATGATCAGCTCGTCGAGGTTCATGCAGTGGAGCTCCTTGGCCGCCGCCTGCAGCTGCTTCTCGGCGCGCGCCAGGGTGGTGTTGTGCTTGCGCAGCGCCTTGTCGAGCAGGTCGGTGCCGAGCACGACCGCCTTGTCGCGCTGCTCGGTGCGGAGCAGGTAGCGGATCTTGGTCCGCGCGCGCGCGGTCTTGACCAGCTTGAGCCAGTCCTTGTTGGGCTTCTGGTTGGGGTTGGTGATGATCTCGACCGTGTCGCCGTTGCGCAGCTGGTAGCGCAGCGGAACGATCATGCCGTTGACCCGCGCGCCCGAGCAGTGGTCGCCGATCGACGAGTGCACCGCGTACGCGAAGTCGATCGGGCACGAGCCGAGCGGCAGCGCCTTCACGTCGCCCTGCGGTGTGAACACGTAGACCTCGTCGCCGAACAGGTCGACCTTGACCGACTCGAGGAACTCGGTCGGATCGCGCAGCTCCTTCTGGCTCTCCATCAGCTGGCGCAGCCAGGCGAACTTCTTGTCGTCGACCGAGGAGATCGAGCCCTCCTTGTACTTCCAGTGCGCCGCGATGCCGTGCTCGGCGACCAGGTTCATGTCCCGGGTCCGGATCTGGACCTCGATGCGCTCGCCGCGCGGCCCGATCACCGCGGTGTGCAGCGACTGGTAGAGGTTCGGCTTGGGCAGCGCGATGTAGTCCTTGAACCGGCCGGGGATCGGCGTCCACGTCTGGTGCGCGACGCCCAGGCCCTGGTAGCAGTGCATCTGGGTATCGGTGATCACGCGGAAGCCGATCGCGTCGTGGATCTCCTCGAACGGGCGGCCGGTGCGCTTCATCTTCTGGTAGATCGACCACAGGTGCTTGGCGCGCCCCATGACCTCGCAGGGCACGCCGTTGTCGGTCATCTCCTTGTGGATGAGCTTCTCGACGTGGTGGATGTACTCGAGCCGCTCGCCGCGTGACTTGGCGACCTCGGCGGCGAGCTGCTCGTACTCGCCGGGGTGGAGGTGCTTGAACGACAGGTCCTCGAGCTCGACCTTGACCCACTGGATACCGAGCCGGTTGGCGAGCGGCGCGTAGATCTGCATCGTCTCGGACGCGATGCGCTCCTGCTTCTCGGGCGGCAGGTGGTACAGCGACCGCATGTTGTCGAGGCGATCGCAGAGCTTGACCAGGATGACGCGGATATCGCGCGCCATCGCGAGCAGCATCTTGCGGAAGTTCTCGGCCTGCTGCTCCTCGCGCGTCGAGTACGGCAGCTTGCCCAGCTTGGTGACGCCGTCGACGAGGAACGCGATCTCCTTGCCGAACAGCTCGCCCAGCTGATCGACGGTGGCCGAGGTGTCCTCGACGCAGTCGTGCAAGAGGCCCGCGCACACCGACGCGACGTCGAGCTTGAGCTCGGCGATGATCTGCGCGACCGCGAGCGGATGGGTGACGTATGGATCGCCGGACTTGCGGGTCTGACCGTCGTGCGCCTGGGCGGCGAACTGGTACGCGCGCCGGACCAGCGGAACGTCGGCCGACGGAAAGTACCCGGCGAGCTCCGAGATGATCTGATCGAGCTGGTGCATGTGTGCGAGCGACTCACCCGCAGGGTACCACGCGCGGCGGCGCGCACGGGGCTGCGCGATGGAACGGTGCGGCCCAATCCCTGGACGAGCCGAACGGCCAGCGATTCAACTGGCCAATCAGCCGGGACCGCTCAGCGAGCGTCGCAGGTCGCCGTCAATCCGCGGCGACGGCGTCGTGGAACTTCCACACGAACTCGAACGCCTCGCCGGTGCGCTTGACCACTAGCCGGAGCTTGCGCAGGTCCTCGTGCATGATGTTGCGCTGGTAGAACACGAAGTCGGCGTTGCCGCGGAACACCGAGAGCGTGCCCAGCGTCTGGCGATGCAGGTAGCCATCGTCCCTCATCCCGACGGTCTGGATGCAGTTGCCGCTGCCATCGCGACCGACCGAGCTGCAGATCGCCGTGCGCTGCTCGCGGTCCCACACCGTGTTGACCAGACGCGTGCGCACGTGCTCGACCGCCTCGGGGTTCCAGATGTGGCCCTGATCGTCGGTGAGCATCACGTCCCAGCTCTTGAGGTCGGCCCACTCTTCCCACTTGTGATCGATCTGGACGTGGAAGCGCAGGCGATCGCGCGAGACCAGCGTGAAGCTGGCCTGGTTGATCAGCGGATAGCGATGGTTGTGCGCCGCCTGTGCGTTGCGACCCGCGGAGTCGGGCGCATCCGGCGCCTCGAGCTCCATGTCGCCGGTGACGATCGTGATCTTCTCCGAGCTGCGCAGCGTCTCGGTCGGCGTCGCGATCGGATTGGGCTGGACTGCCTCCGCGCGGAACGTGCGCGTGCAACCGAGCATCCCGACAGCCCCGCCCGCTGTCACGATGAGCAACATCCCAATGCGTAGGACCCTCATGCAGTGAGCGTGGCGCAAGGCCTCGCAGCCGTCAATTTGATCTTGTCGGATCACAGAGCGCTGGCGATCTGCGACACCGGCGCGTCTTACACGCCTCACAATTTACCGACGAGTCGGCGAGCGTGAGCGTCCGGTTGCGTGGCCCGGTTGGCTTCGACCACACGCGAAAGCTCCGCGAGCGGGTACGTCACATCCGGACGATCGGCGGCGCCGAAGCGACGGGTGAGATAGATCGCGCGCAACACCGCGTACGCGCGTTCGAGGTCGTCATTCACAATGAGGTGCTGATACTCATCGAAATGATTGAGCTCCTCGATCGCCTTGTGGAGTCGACGCTCGATCACCTCGGGCGCATCGGTTGCGCGGGTCTTGAGCCGCGACGCCAGGATCGTCAGATCCGGCGGTAGAATGAAGACCTTGAGCGAGTCCTTGGGCCAGCGCGCCTCGAGGGCGGCGCCGCCCTGCCAGTCGACATCGAAGATGACGTCGCGTCCGCGGCCGAGCGCCTCCTCGACCGGGGCCTGTGCCGTACCGTACCGATTGCCGAACACGAATGCATGCTCGGCAAACTCCCCACGCTCGACCATGCGCTCGAACTGCTCGGGCGTCACGAAGTGGTAGTCGCGGCCGCCGACCTCGCCCGCGCGCTGAGGCCTGGTCGTGTACGACACCGAGAACGCGAGCTGCTGCGGCGGGCCTGAGAATTCTTCTAGCAGGCGCCGCGTCAACGTGGTCTTGCCCGCGCCCGACGGCGACGACACGATGAGCAACGTGCCGCGACCCGCGTCTTGATTCGACGGCGACGCCGCCCCGGATGCGCGACTGCTGGCGGACACGCCGCGCATCATACCTCCAGCACCGCCCCGCGCTGTGCGCCCTGCGCCACGCTGTGCGGCTTGCGCCGCGGTGCGCGATCTCGCCGGTCCGCGCACGCGGCTACTCGACGTTCTGGACCTGCTCGCGGACCTTCTCGAGGCTGGCCTTGGCCTCGACGATCGCGGCCCCGATCTCGGCGGCGGTGGCCTTGGCGCCGATCGTGTTGAGCTCGCGGCCGATCTCCTGGACCAGGAAGTCGAGCCGGCGGCCGACCGGGCCGTCGCTCGCGATCAGCGCGCGCGCCTGGTCGAGGTGGCTGGCCAGCCGGACCAGCTCCTCGGTGATATCGGCGCGGTCGGCGAGCAGCGCGACCTCCTGCGCGATCCGGGCGTCGTGGATGCCGAGCTCGTCGACCAGGCGCTTCACGCGCTCGTGCAGCCGGCGCGCGAGCTGGTGGGGCGCCTCGGCGGCGAGCAGGGCGATCTGGGCGCGCGCAGCGACCAGCTCGTCGAGCCGGGCCGCAAGCTCGGCCGCCAGCGCGCTGCCCTCGGTCTGGCGCATCCGATCGAGCTGCGCGAGCGCCGCGTCGAGCGCCGTGAGCACGGCGGCCTGGGTGCCCTCGGCGCCGTCGCCGTGGCCGCCGTTGCCACCCGTGTCCGTCGGCTCGCCCGCGGTGACCACGCCGGGCTGCGCGAGCACGAGCGCCAGGTCGGGGCCGGGCAGCGCGAGCCGTTCCGCGAGCTCGCCGAGCAGCCGGAACGCGCGCTCGGCGGCGTCTCCGTCGATCCGCAAGCCGGCCGCGCGCCCCGCCAGGTGCACCGAGACCGCCACCGCGCCGCGATCGAGCGCCCCGCGCACGCGCGCCGCGATCGCATCCTCGAGCGCCGCGGGCAGCGCCGCGCCGCGCAGCTTGAGGTCGAGGAAGCGATGGTTCACCGATCGCATGTCCACGGTCGCGCGCACGTCGTCTCGCTCGACGACGCCGCGCCCGTAGCCCGTCATGCTGCGCATGCGCTCGTGATATCATGCCTCGTGCGCGTCCGAACGGTCCTGGCCGGCGCGGCGATCGCGGCCAGCGCGTGCCGCGATCCCGTGGCGCGGCCGGCGATCCGCTTCCTGCACACGTTCGGACCGGACGAGACCGAGGTATTCAACGCCGCAATGGCCGAGCGCGGGATCGCGGTCGAGCCGCTGCTCGTGCCGTTCGCGCGCGGGCGCCAGGTGATCAGCGAGAGTCTCGCCGCCGGCACCGACTGCCCCGAGCTGATCCGGATCGATGCCACGTGGCTGCCCGAGCTGGTCGCGGCCCACCTGGTCGTGCCGCCGCCGCAGCCGCTGACGTCGCTCGACTGGACGCCCGAGGCCACGGCCCTCGCCCAGATCGGCGGCGCGTGGTGGGGCCTGCCGCAGTCGCTCGACGGGCTGATCGTGCTGCGCGATCGCGATACGCCTGCGCCCGCGTCGTCGAGCGTGGCCGACCTGGTCGACGCCGCGCGCGCCGCGCGGAGCACGTCGCGGCCCTACCCGCTCAGCGTGCGGGTCGACGGCTACTGGTTCGTGCCGTGGCTGCGCGCCGAGGGCGGCGAGCTCGCGCCTGCCGGGATCCCCGAGGACGGCGCGAGCCGCGCGATGTCGGCGTTCTCGCAGCTGTTCGGCACGGTGGTGCCGCCGCCGCCGGCGTCGGGCAGCGAGGACCCCGACGAGCGGCGCCGGTGGCGCGCCGGCGAGGTCGCCTACTGGGTCACCGGGCCCTGGCAGTTCGGCGGCCTGCCTGATCGCGAGCGCGTGGCGGTCGGCGCGCTCGCCGGGGCGCCGCGCGGCGGTCAGCTGCTGGTCGTGCCGAAATGCGCCAGGCGCCCCGACGACGGCTGGCGGCTCGCGAGCGAGCTCACGTCGCTGCCCGTCGAGGCGAGGTTCGCCGAGGCGTTCGCGTCGGCGCCGACCCGGAGCGCGGCCGCGGCGGCTGCGCCCACCCTGTCGCGCGCGGTCGGCGAGGCGCTGCGCGGCGCGCAGATGCTGCCGCGCGCGGCGGTCACGCCGCTGTTGTTCGACGATCTCAACCCGGCGCTCGCCGCGGTGATCGCGCGCGACGCGAGCCCCGAGGAGGCGACGCGGGGCGTGCGCCGCGGCTGGGCGCGGCTGTCGCGCGAGACCAAGCAGGTCGCCCCGTGACCGCCGCGCCGACCGCGTCGCTGCGCTGGCGGGTGCTCGTGGTGCTCGGGCTCGCCGCCGTGGTGCCGACCGTCATCGTCGGCGCGCTGGCGATCATGCGCGCGCGCGACGACGTCGAGCGCGAGGTCGACCGCGGCGCGCTCGCCCACATCCGCGCGCTCGGCGCGGTGCTCGACGGCACCCTGCAGAATGCGCGGCGCACCGTCGAGCTCGCGGCCGCGACCTGGGCCGATGCGCCGCGCGACGACCGCGCCACCGAGCTGCTGTTGCGCCGGCTGCGCCGTGACGTGCCGATCCTGCACTCGCTGTCGATCCTCGATCCGTCGGGGCAGCTGGTGTCCGGCGATCCGGTGCCGACCAACCTCGACATCGGCTCGCACAGCTACGGCGGCTACATCGGCGACGCCGAGGTCGTGGGCGAGCGGCGCATCGTGCACATGGTCGTGCAGGCGCGCGGGCGCACCGGCGAGCTGATCGGCGTGTTCGCGGCGAGCCTGGACCTCGCATTCATGAGCGAGCTACTGCGCGACGCGCGGCTCGGGCACGGCGCGCGCGTCCTCGTGGTCGACGGCGCGGGCGTCCCGGTCGCCGCGAGCGAGGAGCTGCCGGCCGTCGGGCGGCCGCGCGGCGTTCCCGATGAGGCGTGGGCGCAGCCGGTCTCGCTCGCGCGGACCGATCCGGCGGTCAACCGCGCGCTGGCCTCGACCGCGGCGGGCACGATGTCCGCCGGCGGCTGGGTCACCGCGTATCGCAACCTCTCGGGCTACCAGTCGCGGCGCGGAGTGGGCTGGGCGATCCTCCACCAGCAGCCCGAGCGCGACGCCTACGCGCTCGCGCGCGACACCACGCGCGACACGCTGATCATCGGCGGCGCCGCGCTCGCCCTGGCGCTGGCGCTCGGCGCGTTCTTCGCGACCCGGCTGACCCGGCCGCTCGCACAGCTCGCCCGCCACGCCGACGCGATCGCCTCGGGGTCGATCGATGATCCGCCGCCGGTGCGCGGCCCGGGCGAGATCGGGCTGCTCGGCCAGCGGATCGACGAGATGGCGCGCCGGATCGCCGAGCGCGCCGCGCTGCAGTCGGCGCTCGCGCGCGGCGATCGCCTGGCCTCGGTCGGCGTCATGGCCTCGCAGGTGGCGCACGAGATCAATAACCCGCTCACCACCGTGCTCGGCTACGCCAAGCTGCTCCAGGAGGGCAAGGCCGACGACCACCCCGACCGCGCGCCGCTCGAGCTGATCGCGAGCGAGGCCGAGCGCATGAAGACGATCGTCGGCGGCCTGCTCGAGTACGCGCGCACACCGCGGCTGGCCCCGGGCGCGCCCGCGGCGCCGGGCATGCCGCCGAGCTGCGATCCGGCCGCGGTGCTGCGCCACGTCGCGGCGCTGCTCGAGCCGCAGCTGCGCCGGACCCGCGCGCAGCTCTCGATCGACGTCGCCGCCACGGCGCCGCTCGCGATCGAGGCCCACGCGCTGCAGCAGGTGCTGGTCAACATCGCGCAGAACGCAGCGCAGGCGATGGCCGCCGCCAACATCGAGGGCGGCGCGCTCGCTATCACGGCGCGGCCGGCGCCCGGCGGCATCGCCACGCTGATCACGGTCACCGACGAGGGTCCGGGCGTGCCGGCGTCCGATCGCGCGCGCGTGTTCGATCCGTTCTTCACGACCAAGACCGCCGACACCGGCACCGGCCTGGGCCTGGCGGTCTGCAAGCACCTGGTCGCCACGGCCGGCGGATCGATCGAGGTCGGCGATGGCCCGGGCGGCCGCGGCGCCGAGTTCCGCGTTGTGATTCCCAACGCCGTGCCGTGACGGCCGCGGCTCGCTGCGTCGTGGCGCCCGGCGCGCCGAAATGATACCCAGGCGATGTGAGCAGCATCCTGGTCGTCGACGACGAACGCGGCATCCGCGCGTTGTGCGGCGACGTGCTGGGCCGCGCCGGCCACGAGGTCGAGGCGGTCGATTCGGCCGCCGGTGCACTCGCCGCGGTGCAGCGCCGCCGCTTCGATCTCGTGCTGTGCGACATCAACTTGCCCGATCAGGATGGCGTGTCGCTGCTGCCGCGCCTCCTGCTCGGCGAGCCCGCGCCCGCGGTCCTGCTGATCACGGCGTATCCGTCGATCGACACCGCGGTGCGCGGCATGAAGCTCGGCGCGCGCGACTACCTGGGCAAGCCGTTCTCGCCCGACGAGCTGCGCCTCGTGGTCCGGCGGGCCCTCGACGAGGATGAGCTGCGCCGCGCGCACGGCGAGCTGACCAAGCGCCTGGCCTACGGCTCGATGATCGGCGCCTCGCCGGCGATGCAGCAGCTGCGCGAGACGATCGACAAGGTCGCGCAGTCGGACGCGACGGTGCTCATCACCGGCGAGTCGGGCACCGGCAAGGAGCTGGTCGCCCGCGCGCTCCACTTCGCGGGCCGGCGCGCCGGGCGCTTGTTCACCCCGGTCAACTGCGGCGCGCTGGTCGGCACCCTGCTCGACAGCGAGCTGTTCGGCCACGTGCGCGGCGCGTTCACCGGCGCCGACACCGCCAAGCGCGGGCTGTTCGTCGCCGCCGACGGCGGCACGCTGTTCCTCGACGAGATCGGCGAGCTGCCGCTCGAGCTGCAGCCCAAGCTCCTGCGCGCGCTGCAGGACGGCGAGGTCAAGCCGGTCGGCGGCGCGGCGGCGATCCGGGTCGACGCGCGCGTGATCGCCGCGACCAACCGCTCGCTCGAGGAATCCACCCGCGCCGGCACGTTCCGCGAGGACCTGTTCTATCGCCTCGCCGTGATCACCATCGACGTGCCGCCGCTGCGCAACCGCCCGGGCGACATCGCGCAGCTGGCGCGCCACTTCGCCGAGGACGCCGCGCTGCGCGCCGAGCGCGGCCGGCTCGAGCTCACCGACGCCGCGATCGCGCACCTCGCAGCGCAGCCCTGGCCGGGCAACGTGCGCGAGCTCGAGAATGCGATCGAGCGCGCGGTGATCCTCGCGACCGGCAACGTGCTCGACGTGGCCGATGTCGCCGGCCCGCGCCCCGCCCACCCGGTGCCCGCGTTCCAGACCTTCACCGGCGACCACGTGCCGTCGCTCGACGAGCTCGAGCGCGCTCACATCCTGCGCGTCCTCGAGCTGTGCGACGGACAGAAAACGAAGGCGGCCGCCCTGCTCCGCATCAATCGCACGACCCTGTGGAAGAAGCTCCGCCAGTACGGCATCGACGGCGAGTGACCATGCCCGATGGCGACGGCGATGGCGATGCCGATGCCGATAGCGATAGCGATACCGACGATGCGGCGGCCGGGCAGATCGGCACGCCGGAGATGCATCGATTCACCGTCGATCCGGATCGCGCGGGCGAGCGGATCGACGCGCTGATCGCGGCGATGCGGCCGACGCTATCGCGCGCCGCTGCACAGCGGTTGATTGATGATGGCCTGGTACAGATCGGCGGCGTCGTCGTTGGCAAGGCCGGCCAGCGCGTGCGGGCCGGCGACGCGGTCGAGGTGACTGTGCCCGCGCCCGCGCCGATCGAGGTCGCAGCTGAGGACATCCCGCTCACCGTGCTGTTCGAGGACGCGGACCTCATCGTGATCGACAAGCCGGCCGGGCTCGTCGTGCATCCGGCTGCCGGGCACGCGAGCGGCACGCTGGTCAACGCGCTGTTGTTTCACTGCAAGGACCTGAGCGGCATCGGCGGCGCGCTGCGCCCGGGCATCGTGCACCGGCTCGACAAGGACACCAGCGGCGCCATGGTCGCCACCAAGACCGATCGCGCGCACGCGGCGCTCGGTGCAGCGTTTGCGGCCAAGAGCCGCGGCGAGCCCGGCGGTATCCTGCGCGAGTACCTCGGCATCGCGGCCCCGCCGCCGCCCGGCCCGAGCGGCACGCTGCGGACGTATCACGGACGCCACCCGACCGACCGCAAGCGGTTCTCGTCGCGGGTGATCAGCGGCAAGCCGGCGGTCACCCACTGGACCATCGAGGAAGCGCTGCCCGGCGCGGCGCTCGTGCGGTTCCGGCTCGAGACCGGCCGCACCCACCAGATCCGGGTCCACGCCGCCGACCACGGCTGGCCGCTGCTCGGCGATCCGCTGTACGGCCGCCCGCCCCGGGCGCTCGCGCCGATCGCCGCCGAGCTCGGCCGCCAGGCGCTGCACGCCGCGGTGCTCGAGCTCGATCACCCGATCACCGGCGAGCGGCTGCGCTTCGAGTCGCCGCTGCCCGGCGACCTGGCGCGCGCGCTCGCGCAGCTCCGCGCTACCAGATCTTCGACTTGACGTGGCCCTTGGACTTCACCAGCACATCGACGATCGCGCGCTCGTAGATGTGCTGGCCGAAGATCTCCTCGGTCACGCGGCTCTTGAACAGCTCGCGGCCCTCGTTGATCTCGTCCGCCATCGCCTCGAACAGGCTGTCGTTGGCGATGCCCTCGAGGATCTTCGGCTCGTGGTACAGCGTGAGGTCCGAGGCGATCGCGCGAGCCAGCTGCCGGGCGCGCTTGGGATTGTCGATGAGGGTCGCCATGCGCCGATCGTGGGAGATGGCTCGCCGCCGGTCAAGACTTGGGACGCGCTTCGTCGTCGTCGACGTCGGAAGGCCCGCGCGCGGCCTGGAAGCGCGCGAGGTAGGTCTCCTTGACCCGTTCGCCGTCGAGGCCGAGCGCGCGGGCGTATTCGGCCAGAAAGCCGCGCACGTAGACCGCAGCCGGGAGTTTACCGAAGACCTCGCCCTCGAGCGCCGACAGGTACGCCATGCCGATCTTGGAGCGCTCGGCGATCTCGCGCAGCTCGACCCCGATCGCCTCGCGGATCTGGCGCAGCAGCGCGCCCGAGAACTCGGTCGCGGGCGAGATCTCAGGCATCGGCGGCCGCACCGCGAGCGCCCCGGGCTCGTCGACCTTGGCCGCCGGGCGCGGCGCAGGCACATCGGTGCTGTGCGACGGCGGCGTCACCGGCATCGGCACGCCGTCGGGGAACAGCTCCATGTCGTATTCCTTGCGCTTGGCGGCGTCCATCAGCGTCGTGTAGGCGAGGTCGAGCCGGCGGTGCACGGCCTCGAGACTCGCCGGGTCGTAGAGGCCGCTGATCGCGACCGCCTCGGCGCCATAGATGTCGCGGACCCGCCGGTTGGCGCGCCGGATATCCTCGAAGCTCGCGGTCGGCGGAACCTCGAGCAACTCGTAGTGCGAGTCCGACGGCAGGACATCACCGTCGGTGACCGCCGGGCGCACGGCGATGATCGCCCGCACCACGCGCTCGAAACACTTGGCGATCCGGGTCTCGGGGTGCTCGATGAGCAGCGGCCGGCGCCGCCGGGTCGACGCCCACACTGCCTCGTCGTACTCGAGGTGGCCCAGGTACCGGATCGGTGTGCCGAGGCGCCGGCGCGCCGCCGACGCGACCGCGCGCCCGAGCTCCATGTCCGACTTCGAGCGCGCCGAGTTGACCACCAGGTGCGGCGAGAAGCCCAGGATCGCCGCGCGCAGCTCGTCGAGCTCGGCGACGCGATCGCCGACCGCGGACAGGTAGACCTCGAGCGCGCTCGCCGTGCCGCCCTCGAGGTGGCGCGGGTCGCGCGAGACGTGGTGCGCCAGGTGCGCCAGGCCGCGCCGCTCGAGGCTGCGCAGGAACGCGGCCTTGACGAACCGGTGCATCAGCTCGATCGACGTCGGATCGGGCACCGCGACCATGATCTGTACGTCGGCGGCGAGGAAGATCTCGAGCGCAGGCGACGCCATACCCGAGCCCAGATCGACGACGACCCACTCCGCGGGCAGCTCGTGCAGCTGCTGGGCGACGTGCTCGACCTGCGCAGCGCCCGGCTCGGCGACCCACGGCGGGTCGTACACGCCGCCGATCAGCCGCACGCCCGGGACGTGGGTCGACACCGCGAGCTCGGCCAGCCGCGGCCCGTCCGCGACCAGCGCCTCCGACAGCGAGCGCATCGGGCGCGGCACGCCGGCGAAGATGTGCAGGTTGGCCGCGCCGAACGAGGCGTCGACGAGGATGACCCGCTTGCCGAGCGTCGCGAGAAAGATCCCGACGTTCGCGGCGACAAGACTCTTGCCGACACCTCCCTTGCCGCCGCCGATGGCGACCACACGCGGAGTCATCGGCGGGGACATAAGCGCGTCCCACGGGTCCGGTCAAGCGCTGGCGTGGCCACCGTCGGTGCAGCCCGCAACGAACGCGCCAAGCGCGGCCCAACTGGGTAGACTGGCGCTGTGGATGTACAGCCGGTCTCCGCGCTGCTCGCCGCCCTGCTGATCCTTGCGATCGGCGCGTCGGTGCTTTTGCGCTCGCGCTCGGACCGCATGTACACCTCGTTCGCTGCGTTCACCTTCACGGTGTCGGCGTGGCACCTCTGTACGTTCATCGACGCCACGACCACGAGCCCGGTGATGCGGTGGCTCGCGCTGTGGGCCGCCGCCACGATCCCGCCGACCGCGATCCGGTTCTTCCGCATCTTCCTCGCCCAGCCATCGATCGGCGGGCCCAAGCGCGGCCCGCGCGTGACGCTGGCGTGGACCATCCTGGCCTACGTCGCCCTCATCGTCTCGGCGATCTACAGGCCGATCCACGAGAACTTCTACTTCCAGGTCCCGTTCGGGATCTACGTGTTCGGCGGCCTCTACCGCTGCGTCTACGACCTCTACATCCAGTACCGCGCGACCACCAAGCGGGTCGAGCGCACGCGGGTCGGCTACCTGGCGCTCGGCGGATTCGTCGCGACCACGCTGACCCTGACCGATGCCCTGCCCCGGTTCGGCGTGACCTGGCCGGCGGTCGGCAACGTGCTCGGCATCCTCTACCTCTACTTCCTGTCGCAGACGCTGTTTCGCTACCGCCTGATCGACCTCAACGAGCTGCTCGGCAAGATGGCCGTGCTCGGCACCCTGGTCGTGATGCTGTGGGCGGTCTACGGCTTCCTGCTGTACTGGATCGGCCGCGACCAGAAGGGGCTGTACCTGCTCAATGCGCTGGTCGCCTCGTTCGTGATCCTCATCCTGTTCGAGCCGGTGCGCAACTGGCTCGAGAACGGCATCAACCGCTGGCTGCTCCGCCAGCGCACCGAGCTGCGCGGGCGGATCGACGCGGTCCGCCGCGAGCTGCCCGGCGTGGTCGACGTGCCCGACATGGTGCAGCGGATCACCACCGCGCTCGAGGAATCGCGCCGGGTCACCGACGCGTCGGTCTACCTGCTCGACGCCGACGGCGCGGGCTTCGACCGCGCGGGCTTCATCGGCCAGGCGCCGCCCGAGCGGCTCGACGCCAACACCGAGCGGCTCCTGCTCGACCGCGTGCGCGTGCTCTACCTCGACAAGGACCACCTGATGCGCGAGGCCGAGGAGCTGGCCGCCGCGCCCGACTCCGATGCCAAGCGCGTGCCCGTGCTCGCGCTGCTCGGGCGGCTCGACGAGCTGCGCGCCGGCGTGATCTTCCCGCTGCTCGGCTCGGCCGAGACCGAGCAGGGGCCGTGGCTGCTCGGGCTGTTCTGTATCCGCGATGACCGCACCGAGAATGCGTTCGACGCCGACGACATCGACGCATTCCGCCAGCTCGCCAACGGCGCCGCGCGCGTGATCGAATCGAGCCAGGCCTACGAGCGGGTCAAGGAGCGCGACCGGCTCGCGGCGCTCGGCGAGATGGCCGCCGGCCTCGCCCACGAGATCCGGAACCCGCTCGGCGCGATCAAGGGCGCCGCGCAGCTGCTGATCACCGACGGCGCCGCCGCCCAGCCGGCGACCTCCACCATCGAGATGGTCGAGCTCCTCGACATCATCGTCGAGGAGGCCAACCGGCTCAACAACGTCGTCACCCGGTTCCTCGACTACGCGCGCAGCGAGCGCCCCGGCCGCGAGGGCGCCGGCAAGGTCGACCTCAACCAGGTCGTGCGCAAGACCGTGCAGCTGCTCCAGCAGGAGCTACCGCGCTCGATCGAGCTCCGCGTCCGGATCGACGAGATGCTGCCGTCGATCGCCGGCGACCCCGAGTCGCTGATGCAGGTCTTCCTCAACCTCGGCCAGAACGCGCTCCACGCCATGCCCGACGGCGGCGTCCTCGAGATCCTGACCACCCGGCGCCGCCGCTCGCGGCTCGGCTACGGCCAGTTCGCCGAGGTCCGGTTCCGCGACAACGGCATCGGCATCCCGCGCGACCGGCTCAAGAAGCTGTTCATCCCGTTCTACACGACCAAGCAGAAGGGCACGGGCCTGGGACTGGCGATCTCGCACCGCATCATCAACCAGCACGGCGGCACGATCGAGGTGCGCTCGACGACGCGGGCGAACCACGCGCCGAGCCGTCCACCCGCGCCGGCGAAGCCGCGAGCTGACCGAGCATCCGGCCG
>DATIPJ010000849.1:0-5871 GCA_035472155.1 Kofleriaceae bacterium | reverse complement strand
GCCACCGCCGCGGCGCTGGGTGTGCTGACACCGATGCCGTGCGTTCCGGTGACCACCACGCCGTGGGTGCCGGGCAGCCCCAAGCTCATCAACGGCGGAATGCCCGCCGTCGACAGCAACTGCAAGCTCATCTGCAACTGGGGCGGCGTCATTCAAGTGCTCAATCCCGGCCAGACCGCGGTGATCGTCGGATGACGGAGAGCACCGCCCTGCGCGCCGACCTGCTCGACGGTGGACTCGCGCCGTCGAGCGACACCGAGGACGCTGCCACCGCCTCGCGGATCGCGCACGTGGCGCAGCTCGCCGATCGCGGCGATCACCACGCCGCGGCCCGCGAGGCCGCCGAGCTCATCGAAGCCCGCGTCCACGACGTGCGGCTCGCCGGGTTCTATCTGCTCGGCGTGTTCCTCGACCGCGGAATCGCATACCTGCCCGCGCTGCTCGGCCGCGCCGCGGCGCTGGTCGGCAACGACCTTGCACTGCTGCGGCCCAGCCGCAACAAGCTGGCGACGGTGGGCGGCGCGACGGCGAGACTGTTCGAGACCATCTCGGCGCGCTTGCAGTTCCACACCCGGCAGCGTGACGCCACCTGGGATGCCTGGCGCGCCGCGGGGGACGATGCGCTGGTCGATGCGATCGCCGCGGGCTGTTCGCGGCTGACGCTCGCGCTCGAGGCTGTGATCGACGCGCCGCGCGCCGCGGTGCCTCTCGCGCGGATCCGGCGATGGGCGAGCGACGACCTGCGGCGCGCGATCGCACGACCCGATCGCGTGGCACATGCCAACAGCGCGGCAGGTGCCGGGCTGCCGATCGCCGCCGGAGCCGCCGCCGGCGAGTCCGCGACCGGCGAGCCGCCGGGTGACGTCATCGTGGACGACGAAAGCTACGAATTCAGCACGGACGATGGCATCGCAGGCGGCGATAGCGATGACACGTACGATGACGCGCGCGATGATTCGCTCGACGACTGGCCCGACGACTCGCACGACCGCGCCGAGCGCCTGGTCTCGCCCCACGCCGCGCGCGGGCGGCACCCACCGAGCGCGCCGCACGACATCGCGGCCGGCTCGCCGGCACTCACCGAGCTACAGGCCAAGCTGCGCGGCTTCCAGGACCTCATCGAGCGCCGCGAGCTTGCCAAGGCTGCCGTGGTCGTCCGCGATGTCCGCCACGTGCTCGCCGACTTCGATCCCGTCGCGTTCTTTCCTGCGATGTTCGCCGCGTACTTCAAGACGCTTCACGAGGTGGTTCACGAGCTGGCGCCCTACTTCGCGAACGCCGACGACCCCGCCTGGCACGCGCTCGAGTCGTACTACCGCGCCGACATGCGCGCCTTCTTCGCCGTACGGCCGCGACGATGACCTCCAGCACCGACTCCACTCGCCCACCGCACGGCCTGCGACGGCTGCAGTACGACATCTGCGACCGCGTTCGCGACTTCGAGATCGGGCCGCTGCTCGACCTGCTCGCCAGCATGGGCTATGGCCTCGATGACATCTGGTTTCGCGGCCACATGACGGACGCGCCGCAGCCGACGCTGCTGCACGACATCGCGTTCGCAAGCCTTGGCGGAACGATCGCCGGGCCGCCCGCATGTGAGCGCGCAATCGATCTCGGCAGCGCCGACGACGTCGTCGCCATCGCACCTGCCGCGAACGGACCACGCGCCAGATCGGTGCAGCCACCCGTGACGATCACGGTCAACCTCGGGCTGCTGAGCTGCCGCTCGCCCCTGCCGTCCTACTTCCAGCGCCTGCTGCGCGACCCGACATACCACGAGCCGCTCGTCGAGCTACTGCAGCTCCTCGACCACCATCTGCTGCGCGCGCGTCTGAGCAGTGATCGCCCGGAGCGGCTGGTTGCTCGGTGGGGCGACGTCACCAGCGACCTCCTGCGCATCCACGGGCTCGACTCGTTGATCGGCCTGAGCTGGCTATTCCGTCACGTTTTCCCGGAGCTACCACTCACTGTGATGCGAACCTCGGAGGAACTGGCGATGCCGCACGCCCCCGCGCGGCTCGGGTCCGAGCTCGGCCGGGTTTGCCTGGGACCGGTGACCTGGATCGATGTCCACGACTTCCAGATAACCCTGCGCTGCGAGGACTCGCTATTGCGGCCAGGCACGTCGTGGCTGCACGAGGTCGAGCGCCGGCTGCGCGACACCGTATTTCCCGCGCTCGATGCCGTGTGCATGAACCTCACCGTCATCCTGGAAATCGCGGACCAGCATGCTGACGCCGCGGGGTTCCGTCCCGGCAGCTACATCGGCATGGATCCACTGGAACGAGTGGAGTCCGGCGCACCGTACCGCGTGATCGTCGCTCGAGGCCTGCGACCGCGTCAGACCGATCCTGGCCAACGGCACTATCTATTCACAACACGCTATTGACGCGAGTCCCTTCATCCAGATGAATAAACCCATCCGCTCTGCTCGATTTCAACGGTCCCATGCCATGCCCAATCATGTCCTTAGCGAAGAGGAGAAGGCCGAGCTCGAGCAATATTGTGGTCAGGTGAGTCATTTCGAAGACGTGCTCTCGCACAGCAGCAGCATCCCTCCATTTTCTCCCGCCGAACTTCTTCAAGACCCTGCGTGACGTCGATCACCACATTGGCAACATCCAGAACGACGGGCAGATCGTGTCGAGGCACATCCTCGCCAACCTGAAGGGACAGATGCTTGTCATGAACTGGATGATGAATCGGGCGAAGGGGGACGCTGAGAAGCGCAGGTGTTGGCGGATCGAACGACCGCAAGCGAAGGCGCACCGCGGTACCGGCGTCGCTGCTGGTCGACCAGAGCAAGGCCCAGGCGCGCTTGCCCTTCGCGATCAGCTGACAGTGACTGCAGCGCTGGCCAGATGGCCAGTCAGATCGCTAGTCGCTGCGGTCGACCGGTAGCTTGTCCGCTGCTGGCTCCGGCGCCGGCCGGCTTTGCGATCGCGATGAGCGGCTGTGCCCGCCGCGCACCGAGGCCGCGACCGGGGCGTTCGGCGCGACGTCCGGTCTGACAGTCGGCGGCGCCTCACGTGCCGGCGGATCGGCCGTGGTTGCCGTCGAGAGCATGGGCTCCGCTGCATGAGAACGCGATGAATGATGCTCTCGGCATGCGCCGCCGCGAGCGATGCGCAGATCATCCGCACCAGCCGCAGACACTCGACAGCATCGTGCGCCTGATCCGCAGCCGCGTCGAAGTCACGCTGCGCTGGCTGGCCCGCCGCCGCCGTCGTCCGAGCTGACACGCTCGCCGAGCTCGATCGAATAAGTTGCTGCGCCAAAGCCGCTCCGTAGAATTGCGGCCGTGCCGCGATTTATTTTTGGCAATCTCCAGGGGCTCTCGGGCGAGGCGGTGTCGAAGCGGTTCGCGCTCGTCGCGCAGCTCCTCATCGAGAACAATGTCGACGTGACATTCCTGTGTGAGGTTATGCTGTCGAGCCGGCAGCTAGGAGAGGCGCGCCTACCGGTGCGGCCTTCCCGCTTCGGCCCGCGGCATCCGAACGCCTCTGCCTGGTTCGACGAGGAGTTGGCCAGAGTACTCGCGCAGAACGAGGCGTTGCGGTCCTCGTGGTTCGAGTTCAAAGCCTCCTATCGTCCCGAACGCTACACTGCCAAGCATCCCGAGGGCAATCAAAAGGGATATGGCACCCTGTCCACATATCCGATCAAGACCGAGCTCGTCGGGGACGCGTTCGAACCGGAATCGACTCGCGCTCCGCTCCGCTGGATCGCGCCGGACGGCACACATGTGTACGTCCTCCACGCCATCTCCAACCATGCCGCGGCCAGGCGCCAGCTCCACACGTTGATAGGCGATCTGCGCAAGGCTCCCCCCGGCCGCCGGTGGATGATCGTCGGTGATCTCAACTGTCCCCCGGGCAAGCTATTCGGCGAGCCTGTCAAACTCTCCCCGGGAAGCCAGGCGCTGCCCTTGAGCGGGACACCCGACGTCTTTGTCTGCATCCCGGACGGCCCGACCCGCTGGAAGAGCGACAATTTGCTCGACTACGTGATCTCGAACATGCCTTGTCGCGTCGTCCGCTTGCCGCAAAAAGGCGGGAGTCGCCCCGAGCGACAGGCGATCGACGTACTGGAGAAGGCAGGGATCGACCATCGACTGATCCTCGTGGAGTCCCTGGATCCGAACCGAGACGCCAGGCCGAGCAAGGGCGCCGCACCGGCACCGCGCTCGATCGCCAGGGTGCCCCTTCCGGTGGGCTTTCAACGCAAGCGGATCCTGGGCGACGGAAATTGCCTGTTCCGCGCGATCGGTTTCCTCACCCGCCGTAGCCACGAAGAGGTCCGCGCCATCGCGGTGAATCACTTACTCGAGCACTGGGACACGTATGAGGGCTTCGTGTCGTCGCGCGAGCATGCCGCGGATCTCGCTGTCAATGGGGTCTGGGCCGGGCACGTGGCGCTTGTCGCCGTCGCCCGCGAGCTGAACATCCAGATCGTCGTGCATCGCGTCGATGGCACGCGCGTCCCCATCCACGAGGAGGCCGAGGGACAGACGATAAACCTCTACTACACCGACGGCCACTACGATGCTCTCGTCGAGCAACGGCCTGGCCTGGCGCGACGCGCCGGCGGTTTGTCCCGCGTGAACGCCCGGCTGGTCTTCGACGAGATGCAGCGCAGCGCCAGGGACGAACCAGAGCCCCATGAGGTCCTTGCAGCGCGCGATTACGTCAACGCCCGGTTGCGCGAGCCGGGCCGTGACTCGACAGACGCGCGCCGAGCTATCCCTGGCGAGATTCGCCGTTTCGTCAGAGCGTTCTTGGAGGCACGCGCGTACGCAGCGCGAGCTGCGAGCCGGCGCAGTTCGCGCCTCGCAGCTGCCCGATCGCAGCAAGCGAAATGACGGCGCATGGTCAACGTGATGGCTTGGCCGAAGTTGAAGTCCGCGGAGCAGGTCGCGCCGCAGTTGTTAACGGCGGACGTTTTCCGTCGTGATCTGACGGTCGACCTGTCACGGCCGCTTGCGTCGTGATCGGCTCGGCTTCGGTGGCGGCCGGTCAGGATCGAGGCGGTGCTTGTCTCGCCATGACTCGCCGATGATCTCGATTGGTCGAGGCCCTGCTCGACATGGGCCTGGTGCGCGAGTTCGGCCGGCGGGGCACGATGCCGCCGCGATCGCTCATGCCGCTGGCCCGATGCTGGTGGAGGTCGCACTCGAGGCGGGCCTGATACACGAGCCCGGCCGTGGGTCGCCGTGGCGACCGTACTGCCGCCGGTCGAGATCGCGCTCAGCGAGTGCCGCCGGACCAGTGCTAGTCGAGGTCGCGCTCGAGATGGTCGCCGCCTCGAGCTGGTCGAGGTCTCCACAGGCAGCTCGGTGCCGGGCCCGGTGCCACCGCGATCACGCCTTGCGCTGGTTGCTCGGCGGGGCCCTGGCTTGCCCGAGGTGAACATCTCCGGCGCGCCGACCGCTGCGGCCCACGCCGCCGCGGCCGAGCTCCGGGTACCGGCAACCCCGGCTGTCGACGAGCAGCGGCTCTGTCCCTACCGTGAGCCAACTGCCAGCCGGTCCCTACTTCGGTCCCTACTTTTCCGTGGCGCCGTGAAACGCCTGGATACACCTCGAAACGGTCAACGTATTGGAACTTGTAGATCTCGAAGTAGTTTCAAGCTCGTCGGAAGTCATCCGAGATCCGGCCGGAACCCGGACAGCGACGGCCGCTGCCCACCATCGATCGGTCAGCGCGAAACGACCACTGGAATGGCGGGATAGAGCCTGTGGTCGTCGCGAACCATGGGTGTCGTCTTCGGGATCTCGATCGTCCGGCAGGTCACCGGAGATGTCGACTCGGCGTCGGCCACACAGACGGTGACTGGGCCGGGGGCATTGCCCAAGAGGACGCGATGGCGATC
>DATIPJ010000848.1:0-3151 GCA_035472155.1 Kofleriaceae bacterium | reverse complement strand
GGCGCCACAGGGCCGCTCCGAAGGGCTCGCAGACCGCCTGCGAGCCAACGCTTACCCCGACACCTTGACAAGCGTTTCGGGGTCTTGTAGACGATCCCACTTCGAGAAACGCCAATGATGACGACGCAGAAGAGCTCCTGGCTCACCAAAGAGGCCGGCGAGGCGCAACGAGAGTGGTACGTGATCGATGCGACCGGCCACACGCTGGGTCGTCTCGCATCGCGGATCGCCCTCGTGCTTCGCGGCAAGCACAAACCGACCTATACCCCGAACGTCGACATGGGCGACTTCGTGATCGTGCTCAATGCCGGCGCGATCCGGCTCACCGGTAGCAAGCCCGACAAAAAGCTCTACCAGCACCACACGCTGTTCCCCGGCGGCATCAGGACCCGGCTCGCCAAGGACGTGCTCTCCGATGACCCGGAGCGCGCGATCCGCGAGGCGGTGTGGGGGATGATGCCCAAGGGCCCGCTGGGCCGCCGCGTCATCAAGAAGCTCAAGATCTACCGCGGCACCGAGCACGAGCACGCCGCGCAGAAGCCACGCGTCCTCGAGATCAAGAATTGAGGGACTGATGCAGAAGACGTATGCAACCGGCCGCCGCAAGACTGCAGTCGCGCGCGTGTGGCTCACCGCCGGCGAGGGGAAGTTCACGATCAACGAGCGCAGCGACGAGGATTACTTCTCGCGCCCGACCGCGCGCATGGTGATCCGCCAGGCGCTCGAAGAGGTTGCGCTGCTCGCCCAGTACGATGTGCACGCCACCGTGCGCGGCGGCGGCATCGCCTCGCAGGCCGGCGCGATCCGCCACGGCATCACGCGCGCCCTCATGAAGGTCGACAGCGACCTGCGCCCCAAGCTCAAGGCCGCCGGGTACGTCACCCGCGACCCGCGCAAGAAGGAGCGCAAGAAGTACGGTCAGAAGGCTGCTCGCGCGCGCTTCCAGTTCAGCAAGCGCTAAGACTGCGCGTCCCCGAGCCGCCGCGTTCGCGCGGCGAGCCCCGCGACGATGCCCTGCTGCCGAAGCTCGGCAACGTTGCGACATCACTACGCGCACCGCGTCCTCCTCGATGGATGCGTCGTGTTTCAGGTACCCTCGGTGCCATGCGCGGTCTTTTCGCTTCGGTAGCTCCGGTCACCACGGGCGCCGGCTCCTTGACCCCGGGCGCCCCTCGATGGCGCGGCCGGTCTCTCCCCTGGGTCGCCGTCGGCGCGCTCGCGATGGTGGCCGCCCTGCCCGTCGCCGCGCATGCCGAGCCAGCGCCGCCGCCCGAGCTGCTGCTCAACGTCGCGATCGGCCCTGCGCCCACGCTGCGTAGCTTCGCGGCCTATGTCGAAGCGGTGAAGCCGGGCTCCGGCGTCGCGATCTCGGAGCCCTTCGTACGCGCCGGGCTCGCCAGCGCCGCCGGGGTGAGCTCGCTCGATGGCTTCGACCCGGCGAGCTGGACGTACCTGCTGGTCGCCAGCGTCGAGGGTACACCCGCGATCGCCGTGGTCAGCAAGGTCCGTGACGCCAAGCAGCTCACGGCCAACGTCAGTGCAGGCGCGTCCACCATGCAGCTGAAGGGTGGTTGGGCGATCGTCGGCCCCAAGCCGGTGGTCGACCTCGTCGACGCGTGGGCGCTCGCAGCGCTGCCGGCGCAGCGCGCTCCCTCGGCGATGAACGCCACCGTCTACGTTCCCAACGTCCTGGCCGCCTACAAGGCTCAGATCGAGCAGGCCCGCGCAAACATGGTCGCCCTCATGTCGGGACCCTCGATCGGAACCATGGGGCCGATGATGACCTCCTACGTCGACGGCATCCTGTCCGGGATCGCCGACACCGAGAAGGCGGTGATCACGCTCGAGACGACGGCCGAGCTCGCCTCGCTCGACCTGGCGCTGTTCCCTCGCGCGGGAACGCGACTGGCGAAGTTCGTGTCGATGCAGCGGCCGAGCAACTATGCGCTGCTCGACCGCCTCCCCGAGATGTCCGCCGCCATGATCTTCGGCGGTCACCTCGAGCTCGGGCCGTTCCGGCAGGGAATGCTCGAGATGACCGCCAAGCTGTACGGTCCGGCGGACACCCAGGAGATGCTCGCCGGGCTCGAAGCGGTCGCGAAGGTGGCGACCGGCGAGATGGCGATGGCCACGCGGTTCAGCCCGGGTGCCGGGATGAGCTTCACGCAGCTGTTCGGCGTGTCCGATACCGCGGCGGCTGACCGCGCGTTCGCCGCGCTGTTCGCCCTGTTCGGGGACGGCAAGGTCTTCGAGGCGATGGGGATCGGGACGAAGATCAAGGTCAACCCGGGCACCGTGACCCACAACGGCGTGGCGATGCGCAGCTACGAGGCCTCGTATGATCTGTCGAAGGTGCCGGCGGCCGACCGCAAGGCCATGGAGGCGGTGGTGCCCAAGACCGCGATCGGAGGGCACGTCGCGGCCTTCGACCACCTCGGGCTGGTCGCGCTCGCGCCCAACAGCCAGGTCGAGGCCGAGCGCGCGGTCGACGCGGCGCGTGGCAAGGCGCCGCACTTCACGGCGCCGGCCGTGGCTGGCCAGATGCTCGCCTCGTCGCGCGCCCGCAAGGACAGCATGGCCGCGGTGCTCGACATCGGCGCGATCCTGTCCGCGATACCGACGATGCCCGGTGCCCCGCCCCGCGCACCGATCGGCCCGATCGTGTTCGTGCTCTCGTTCGGCTGCGCGGACCGCCATGCGCACTTCCGCATCGCCGCGCCGGCGTCCTCCGCACGAACCGCTGTGAACGCCGCCAAGCCGTAGTACGCTTGTGCGGTGCGGCTCCGTGCGACGATCCTCGTCAAGCTGCTCGTCGCGCTGGTCGTGCCGACCTTCACGCTGTTCACGCTGTTCGCGTTCGTGGCGTACGAGGTCAGCCGGCGCGACCTCGATCACGAGCTCGGGCGCCGGCTCGAGGCGATCGCGGCGTCGGCGAGCACCCAGATCCGCGGCAAGTACCTGAGCGAGCTCGGCCCCGGGGACGAGGACGATCGCGGCTACCAGAACGCGGTCAAGAAGCTCGAGCTGGTGGCGAGCGCGACCGGGGCCCACCTGTTCATGTTCGACCAGCAGTACAACGCGCGCGCCGACACCGCCGAGGGCGTGCCGATCGGGACGCACTACTTCCGCGCCGAGCTCGATCGCACCCAGC
>DATIPJ010000847.1:0-6165 GCA_035472155.1 Kofleriaceae bacterium | reverse complement strand
CTCTGGCCGTACGGCGAGCGGCCACCGGCGGCCTCTGCACAGCTGCAATCACTGCGCATGGTCCCGTTCTTCGCACGCGCCAACCGCGGCCCGGCGGCGATGCGCGTCTTCCTGCCCGAGCGCCCCGAGCCCAAGCGGTAGCGGGACTAGGCGAAAACACTCTTGGCCCACGAGAGTGGAGTCGCGAGCAGCTTTCCGCCGTCGACGATCTCGGCGGCCGCGTTGCTCGCAAAGCCGCCGAAGTCGCCGTGCCTGAGCGCGTGGTTGGAGGCCTGTGCACGGGCGGCCATGTCGTTCAGCCCGTTGCGGAACTTCTGGCCGAGCTGCCCGCCGGAATCGTTGTGGTTGACCGGGGTGCCGCCGCTGACGCTGGAGAGGTTAGTCTGGTCGATATTGAGATCCGTCATGCTCCGGCGGCTTGCAGCCGGTGGGCCATCGAACAGGCGTTGCATATCGCGCGCACTTGCAGCACCATCTGGTGTCGCCGCTGGTCACAGATCGCATCCTGCGGGCATCACTGCCGAGCGCGATCTGGTCGCACGCGAGTCGCTGCTCATGCGACCGACTCAGCGCGACCGGCTCAGCGCGACCAGCGCTGGTTCGCTCCGCCGTTGCACGTGAAGATGTCGATCAGCGTGCCGTTGGCGGTTCCGGCGCCGATGACGTCGAGGCAGAGGCCCGACTCGACGCCCACGATCGTGCCGTCGGCGTTCACTCGCCACTGCTGATTGGTGCCGCCGTTGCAGTCCCAGATCGCGACCTTGGAGCCCGCCGCGGTCGCGTGCCCGATGACATCGAGGCACTTGTTGGAGTACACGCGCAGCCCGCCATTGGCCAGCTGCGTCCACTGCTGGTTGGAGCCACCGTTGCAGTCCCAGATCTCGAGCTGCGTGCCATTGGTCGTGCTGACGTTCGGTACGTCGAGGCAGCGCCCCGCCCCCGCGCCGACGAGCGGGCCCGAGACCGGCGGCGGCGGCCCGGCGACCGCCACGATCGAGAGATTGTCGAACTGCGCGGTCTCGGTCTGGCTCGTGCCGATGCCGACCTGGCCGACGCTCCACACGCTGTCGGTGATCGCGGCGACGGTCGTGGTGTCGATCAGCGCCGTGATGTTCGTCCCCGAGAAGGTCAGGGTCAGCTTGTGCCAGGTATTGGTTCCCAGCGCGGCGACCGTGCCACTGCGCAGCACGACATTGGCATTGTTGGTGTCATTGCGAAACAGCGACCATGCACCGGTGTTGCTCACCCGCAGGTAATAGGCATTGAGCCCCGCCGGCCCGAACGCATGCTGCGTGCCGGCGCGCCCGATGAGCTCGACGTAGCCGGCCTGCTCGAGCAGGACGTCGGATGACACGCTGTAGTTGCTCCAGCCCACGTCGCCGAGCAGCGCATAGGGATCGCTCAGCGAGTCCCACGTGATCGGCGCGCGCGGCGACATCTGGCGGACGCAGCGCCCGGTGTGGCCGCCGCCGCAGGTGACGATCTCGAACGAGCCCTGCATGTCGGCCAGGTAGCGCGCCTCGCTGCCGACCGCATACGCATCGTAGTTATCGCTGTACGGCATGGCGAAGCTCCGCGCGGCGGGGCCCACCGCGGTGCCCTTGCCCTGCCCCGTGGCCGGCGTGAGCGTGTACAGGGTGCCCGGCTGCAGGTTCACCGTGAACGTGCCGCCCGAGGGCGTGACATCGGCGCTGTGCACGAAGTGGTCGGCCGTGTTGTTCGAGGCCAGATTCGTCGACCACACGTGCACCGTCGACGTCGCGAGCCCGCCGGTCAGCGTCGCGGTGAACGGCTGCGCGGCCGTGGCGTCCATCGTCTCGATCACGATCGCATAGGTGTTCGCTGTCGGAGAGCGCAGCGTCACGAAGCTGCCGTTGGCGCGGTTGCCGCCGAGGAATCCCGACGCGCTGTCGAGGTAGCGCCAGCCAGGCTGCGTGAACTGCGTGGTGTGCGCCATCACCCATGCGTTCTTGCCGACCGAGTACGCGCCCGACCATGGCTGCGCCGCGAGCGCGACGCCCATCGTCGGGAACGGGATGTTCGGGGTGATCGCCGCGATCACCGGCCAGTTGATGTAGGCCGTCATCTTGCCGTCGATGTATCCGCGGTTGATCCCGCGCGCCAGGTTGATCCCGCCGAGGTTGTAGTCGTCCGAGCCGTTCTCGCTCGCCCAGACCTTCTTGCCCGATGCGATCGCGTTGGCCGAGCTCGGACAGTTGGTCTGCGCGCTGCGGTATCCGCACACATAGTGCGAGCCGAGGACGCTGACCGCGGCGGCGAACGCCGAGTCGCTCACGACCTGATCGGCCGGCGCGAAGCTCGTGTCATCCGCGACCACCTGAACATTGCTGTAGCCGCGGCTGTTCAGGGTCGTCCTCAGGTTCTCGTACCAGGTCTTGTCGAACCCGCGCTCGTTCCAGCCACCGAGGTAGTCGACGGTCAGCCCGTGGCTGTTCTTCGCGCAGTCGAGGAAGCTCACGTAGTAGTTGATCATGTCGGTCGAGAAGAACGTGCCGTTTCCGATCCAGCCGGGAGCGCCCCACGCGAGCACGTAGAGCTTGATCGCGGGGTTGCGCGCCTTGGCCTGCTCCATCAGCCACCATTCGTAGCCGCGGTTGCAGTTGAGATCGGCCGAGGTGTGCTTGTGGCTGGGCTCGGCGCCGCTCGTCGAGTTGGTATCGCCGCCCGCCTCGACCTTCAGGATCTGCATCGCCGCGCCGACACCGGGCTTGAACAGATAGTCGAGAATCTGTGTGCGCTGCGGTTCCGGATAATCGAACAGCAGGCGGCTGTTGCCGCCACCGCCGGAGATCGCGCCGACGCCGTCGAACACGCGACCGGTGGCGTTGCCGTCGATGGTGACGGTCGTCGCCTCGATCGCCGAGGCCGTGGTGGCCACGGGCTCTCCATCGCGCGCCTCCTCGGGTGAAACGGGCGAGGCATCGAAGCATGCCGAGAGCAGCGCTCCGACGAGCGCGCAGCCAGACGCGAACCAACGGTTCTGCGAGACCATGACGTCCTCCACTGCCAGCCACGGAGTGCTGCCGGCACACCGACGTTGGCCTTCAGCGTACGCGGTTGCAAGTCGTGCGGCGCGTCTTTGCTGCGGGCGCTGCCAGTGCGCTCATGCCACAGCTGTCACGACAGCGACGCTGGCGTCTGACTGGCCATGAGCGCCGCGCTCATGATGGTTTCCTGCGTTACGTTGCCGGTCGCGAGTACTCGTTTGACGCGACCCGAATCCATCACGAGCACGCGGTCCGACAGCGCGAGGATCTCGGGCAGCTCGGACGAGATGAGGAGAATCGCCACGCCCTGCTCCGCGAGCTCTCCGATGATGCGGTGGACCTCCGCCTTGACCGCGACGTCGATCCCGCGGGTCGGCTCGTCGAGGATCAGGATGCGCGGCCGTGTCGCGAGCCACTTGGCGAGGACGACCTTCTGCTGGTTGCCGCCCGACAGCTCGCCGACCTGCCGCTCGGGCGACGAGACCTTGATCCGCAGGGCGCCGATGTAGCCCTCGGTGACCGCATCCTCCTTGCGCCTCGACAGGAAGATCCACAGCCGCAGCAGCAAGCGGTGGATCGCCAGCGTCAGGTTCTCGCGCACCGACATCGCCAGGATCAGCGCCTGGACCTTGCGGTCCTCGGGGACGTACGCGATGCCGTGCTGCAGGGCGTCGCGCGGGTTGCGGATCCGGAGCTCCTTGCCGTCGAGCAGCACGCGGCCGCGCGTCCGCCGGTCGGCACCGATCAGCATGCGCGCCGTCTCGGTGCGCCCGGCACCGATGAGGCCCGCCATCCCGAGGATCTCGCCCTTCTTCAGCGTGAAGCTCACGTCCTCGACGTGCGGCGGGCCCGAGAGCCCCTCGACGCGCAGGATCTCCGCCCCGATCTCGGCGCGGCGGCGCGGCGCGGCGGCGGCGAGCTCACGGCCGACCATCGCCGTGATCAGCTCCGGCATCGTGCCCGTCTTCGGGTCGACCTCGCCCGCGTTCTTGCCGTCGCGCAGAACGACGATGCGCTCGGTGATCGCGAACACCTCGTTCAGCTTGTGCGAGATGAAGATCACCGCCGTGCCGCGCGCCTTGAGCTCGCGGATCACGGTGAACAGTCGCTCGGCCTCCTTCTCGCTCAGCGACGACGTCGGCTCGTCCATCACCAGCAGCTTGACGTCGGTGAGCAGCGCCTTGGCGACCTCGATCATCTGCTGCACCGCGACCGAGAGCCGCGAGATCTCGGCGTCGAGATCGATCTGGATCCCCAGATACGCGAACAGCTCCGACGCCCGGGCGCGCATCGCGCGGAAGTCGAGCAGCGGCGAGCCGCGCCGCCGGATCTCCTGCCCGAGAAAGAGGTTGTCGAGAACCGAGAGATTCGGGCAGTGATTGAGCTCCTGGAAGATCAGCGTCAGTCCTGCGGCCTGCGCCTCGCGGACGCTGGCGAAGCTGACGGGCTTGCCGCAATAGAGGATCTCGCCCGCGTCCGGCTGGTACACGCCGGCGAGGATCTTCACCAGCGTCGATTTGCCCGCGCCGTTCTCGCCGAGCAGTCCGATGATCTCGCCCGCGCCGATCTGGAGCTGCACGTCATCGAGCGCGCGCACCCCGGGGAACGACTTGCAGAGCCCTCTCACCTCGAGGAGCGATTCGCTCACTGTAGCCGAGCGCCTCTCACGGCGCGCCCCGCCGCTTCACGCGGTCGAGGATCGCGGCCAGCCAGATGATCACGCCGATGATCGCCGTCTGCCAGTACGACGAGACCTTCATGAGCACCAGGCCATTCTTGATGACGCCCATGAGGCATGCGCCGATCAGCACGCCGAGCACGCTTCCCGATCCGCCCGATAGCGAGGCGCCGCCGATCACGACCGCCGCGATCGCGTCGAGCTCCCAGCCCTTGCCGGTATCGGCCTGCGCCGAGTTGAAGCGCGCCACCAGGATGATGCCGGCGATCGACGCGCAGCCGGCCGAGATCATGTAGAGCGCGAACTTGATCCGCCGGACGTTGATTCCCGAGAGGAATGTCGCCTGCTCGTTGCCGCCCATCGCATACGTCCGCCGGCCGAACGCGGTGTAGCTCAACACGACGTGGGCGACGGCGGCGAGCACCAGCGTGATCCACACCGGCGCCGGCACCCCGAACAGCGAGCCCTGCCCGATCGGCAGGAAGGACTGCGGGATCTCGGTGATCGGCCAGCCCTTGCTGAGCCCGAGGACCACCCCGGACGCGAACGACAGCATCCCGAGCGTCACGATGAACGGTGCGATCCCGACGAGCGAGATCAGCGCACCGTTGATGACACCCATGCCGAGGCCGGCGGCGACGCCGAGCAGCACCGCGAGCGACGGGTCGATGCCGATCTTCATGCCGTAGCCGGCGACCATGCCGGCCATCGCCATGATCGAGCCGACCGACAGATCGATCCCGCCGTGCAGGATCACGAACAGCTCGCCGAGTGCCACGATCGCCACGAACGAGATCTGGCGCGACAGCAGATACAGATTCGACGCGGCGACGAAGTTCGGCTCGACCGCGCCGATCACGATCATGATGACGAGCAGCGCGATCAGGATCGCGGACTCGCGACGCCGGAGCAGAGCAGCGAGAGCAGCGAGCACGCTGGCGTGGGCGCTGGCCATTACTTCGCTGCGAACTCCTTCTTCATCTCGTTCATGTACGTGCCGACGTTCTCGTTGGTCACGAACAGCACGCCGGTGTCGGTGACCTTGGGAAGCGTCTTGCCGGCGACCGCGTCGTTGAGCGCCTCGACCGACAGCCAGCCCATCTTGAACGTCTTCTGCACGATGCAGAACGCCACCGCGCCGTCCTTGATGCCCTGCAGCGTATCCTTGAGATCGTCGAAGCCGGCGAGAAGGATCTTGCCTGCCTTGCCCTGCTGCTTGAGCACCCCTGCGGCCGCCGGCGCGCCCTCGGCGGACACCGAGAACATCGCCGTCACATCGGGATAGGTCTGCAGCGTGGCCTCGACCTTGTTGGTCGCGACCGAGAAATCACCCGCGGTGTCGACGACGTCGAGGACCTTCACGCCGGGCGCCGCCGCCGCCAGCGCCTCCTTGAAGCCCTGCGTGCGCAGATTGAGATTCGTCGCCGTCAGCCCGCCCTGCAGGATGACGATCGAGCCCTGGCCCTTCATCAGCTCGGC
>DATIPJ010000846.1:0-10650 GCA_035472155.1 Kofleriaceae bacterium | reverse complement strand
GTCGCGCTGAAGCCCCACTTCGATTGCTCGGTATAGGGCTTCTCGGCGGTCAGGTAGCCGCCGGTGAACCGGGTCTGGATGTCGTCGGCGGAGATCAGCACGTTGCCGAAGTTGCCGGGCACCGGCAGGAAGTCGCGGTTGCCGCTGACGTCGCGGTTGGCCGGATAGAAGCCCACGCCATTCTCGCCGCGGATGTGGCTGAACGTCAGGCTTGCGTTGACCGGCCCGAGCTGCTGGCGCACGCCGGCGCTGTACTGGTCGGTGTGGACCGGCTTGGTGTCGTTCTCGAGGAGGAAGATCTCCGGGTTCGGCGCGACGCCGCTGTCGATCAGGCCCTGGAGACCCGCCTTGCTGAGGTAGCTCGGGTCGAACACGATGGTCGGCTGGCCGTCGCGCGGCATACCATCGCGCGAGAACCGGAACGTGCGCACTGCGTACTGGAGGCGATAGCGCTCGTCGACGCCGGTGTTGAACAGCGTGCGGTCGTAGTAGCGGCCGGCGCCGCCGAACACCACGGTCTTCTGATCGCCGGTGACGTCGTACGACACGCCGAGCCGTGGCTGGATCTCGCCGAGGTAGATCGGGCGCTGGCTGCCGTCGGTGAGGTAATTGTCGACCCGGAAGAAGTCGGGGCCGTTGTGCTCGGCGACCGTGGCCGCGAGCTCGGTGACCGCCGCGCGCACGTTGGCGGGCGTCGTGTAGTCGTTGTTGAGCGGGTTGGTCTCGATATCCCAGCGCAGCCCGATGTTCGCGGTCAGCCGCTCGTTCACCGCCCAGTCGTCCTGCGCGTAGAGCCCGATCTGCACGTTGTTCGAGGTCACGCTCGGATCACCCACACCATACTGGGCCTCGTACGGAACATCGAAGTCGAGGTTGTTGGCGGGGTCGACGCGGAAGTGGAACAGCGGATTGCCGAACTGCTCGCGCTGGACCTGGTAGTGCTGGAATGCGAGCTTGGCGCCGACCTTGAGCTGGTGATGGCCCGCTGCCGTGACCGTCGGGAACGTGACATCGTCGCGCAGCATGATGGTGCGCTGCACGACATCCTGGTCGGTGTCGCGGCCGCCGATCTTGATCACGCCGACATAGTCGCGGCCGACCAGATCGGGATTCTCGGCGACCGGGTTGAACTGGGTATCGAGGAACTGCACGTTGGCCTCGTTGACCAGGCTCGGGCCGCGCCACTGGTAGCGCAGCTGGGTCGAGAAGATGTTGTTGCGCGCGTTCTCCGCGTTCTCGAACCCGTTCTGTCCGCCGAAGCTGCGGATCTCCGTCTCGCGGCGCAGGTTGAGGCTGAGATCGACGGTCTGATCGGGGTCGGGCAGCCAGGTCAGCTTGCCGAAACCGAGGTGCTCGCGGAACGGGCTGCCGAAGCTGCCCTGGTACTGGCCGAACCGCGCGAGGTTCTCGGGCGTGGAGTTGGTGATGATGACCTGGTTGGCGCGGTTCTGGTAATTGCCCTCATAGGTCGCGAGCGCGAACAGCTTGTCCTTGATCAAGGGGCCGCTGAGCAGGCCGCCGACCTGATAGCGCGAGTAGTCGGGCTTGTCCTCGCCGAGCTTCTCGGCGAACGGATCAATCGCGACCAGGTGGCGGTCCTGGTACGACAGGTAGATCTCGCCGTGGGGGTCGTTGCCGCCGGAGCGCGTGACCGACGAGATGATCGCGCTGCCGGCCTGCTCGTACTCGGCCTTGTAGTTCTGGGTCAGCACGCGAAAGCCGGCGATCGCGAGCTGCGGGAACGGGTTGCCGCGGCTCGAGTCCTGGCCGGCGACGCCGCCGTCGTTGATGTTGTTCTTGAGGCTGAGGCCGTCGATGAACACGTTGGTCTGCGGCGCGGGGAGGCCCGCCGACGAGAAGTTCTGGCGCTGGGGATCGGTGCTGAGCCGCACGCCGGGCGCGAGCTGCGCGAAGTTCAAGAAGTTGCGATTGTTCTGCGGCAGATTGGCAATCTGCTCCTGACTGATATTGACCGCAACCTCGGAGGTCTTGCCCTCGAATCGGGTGCCGGACACCTCGATGCGCTCGGCGCCGGCGGTCGAGACCGACGCCACGTCGAGGTCGATCTGGAGATCCTGGCCGATCCCGACGTCCACGACCTCGGTGGTCTCCTGGCCGCTCGCCGCGACCGCGATCAGGTACTGGCCGGGGGCGAGGCTGGGCAGGATGTAGGCGCCCGCGGCGTCGGCGTCGACGGTGAGGACCGCGCCGTTGGTGAGGTTGGTGGCGGTGACCTTGGCCTGTGCCTGCGGCGCACCGCTCTTGACGACCTTGCCCTGGATCGTGGCGGTGACGCGCTGGGCGTGGGCCGCGGTGCCGAGCATGGACATTGCGAACAACGCCAGCGCGGCGGCGTATCGGCTAGCGACGTTTGCGTGGCTTTGCATCGGAACCTCCGGGGGCTGTGGGAGACGGGGGAGACGCTGCAGACGCGATCGACGGCGCGCGCGGGCCGCTGGCCCCGCACGATTCGCGGACGATGAGCTCGGTGGCAAGCCAGGTCGTGGCGGCCCGCACCGTGCCGGGCTGGGCGATCGCGGCGGCGAGCTGGACGAAGGCGCGGCGCCCGAGCTCCACGATCGGGACGCGCATCGTGGTGAGCGCGGGGCGCACGTACGCGGCGAGCGGGATGTCGTCGAACCCGGTGACCGCGATGTCGCGCGGCGCGACGCCGAGCTCGGCGAACGCCGCCAGGCAGCCGATCGCCATGGCGTCGTTGGCGGCGAACACCGCCGCGGGGCGCGGCGACCGGGTCGCGAGCTCGCGCCCACCGGCGTACCCCGAGGCCTCGCTGAAGTTGCCGGGCACGATGATCGGCCGCGCCGACGGCAGCGACGCCGCGAGCTCGTCGCGGTAGCCGCGCTCGCGCTCGTGCGCGTCGTAGTTGTCCGCCGGCCCGGTGAGGTGGGCGATCGAGCGGTGGCCCAGCGAGGCCAGGTGGCGCACCATGGCGCGCGCGCCGCCGTAGCCGTCGATCGAGAGTGCGGAGCTCACCCCGTCGACCCGGCTGTTGATGAACACGGTCGGGGCGGCGACGTCGATCTCGCCGAGCCCCGCCGTATCGAGGTGGGGCGCCAGCACGAGCAGGCCCTCGACCCGGCCGCGCATCGCCCGGATCGCCTCGGCCATCTCGGTCGCATCGCCGTGCGAGCTCGACACCAGCAGGTGGATGCGGTGCTCGCGCGCCGCCTCGTCGATGCCGCGGATCAGCTCGGAGAAGAACTCGCCGTGAAGATCGGGCAACAGCACGCCGATCGCCTGGCTCTTGCGCGTGATCAAGCTACGCGCTGCCGTGTGCGGCACGTAGCGCAGCCGCTCGACGGCGTCGAGGATGCGCTTCCTGGTCTCGGGCGTGACGTTCTCGTGCCCGTTCACCACGCGCGACACCGAGGCCACCGAGACGCGCGCCTCGCGAGCGACGTCGGTGATCGTGGTTGCGCGGGGTCGAGGGGCGGGAGCAGGGCCATGGGTCTTCATGTAAACGTTTACATCCTGCCGTGTAAACGTTTACATTCGCCGTTACGCCGCCGTCAATCGCCTTGGCGTGCTGGGCACAAAAAAAGACCGGGGCCGAAGCCCCGGTCCTGTCGGCTCACCGAGTTGACGCGCTCGGTCAGCTCACATTCACAACCTTACGGGCGGTCCTCATTCAGGATGCAGACCGCGCGGTCGAACGCGTCCAGGCTCACCTTCGGTGCCACCTGGGTGGCCGCGAGCACGCTGGTATCCGCGTTGGCCTTGCGCGCCGTGCACGTCCCGGTCTCGGTGACCAGCGACGGGAACGGCGTGTTGTTGATGCCCGAGACCGAGATGTCGTCGATGAGCCAGCCGGCGAACGCCGTGTTGTCATCGGCGCCAAGGCGGAACCGGAACTGCACCGTCAGGCCGGCGAACAGCGTGCCGAAGTTGAGCGTCAGCGGAGCGAGCGCCGGGAAGCCGGGGCTCACGCCGCTGAACGCCATGCGACCGGCGATCGGGTTCGACCCGGTGGCGACCAGCGTGGCGTTGTAGCCGGGGGTTGCCCCGAACGCCGTCACGTCCTGCCAGGTCGCCCCGCCGTTGATCGACACCTCGATCACGCCGCCGTCGAAGAACTGCCCGGGGGCGCCCTCGAGAGCGTACGCGTGGTTCAACGAGATGCTCAGCGGCGCCGTCGTGCTGACCGGGAGCGGCGGCGACACGAACTGCGTGTCGCTCGGGAACCCGGCGTTGGCGCCGAAGAACGACTGGTTGCCACCGACGACCGCGTGGCCCCACAGGTCCGACGCGGAGTCGCCGGCCGCCGTCCACGCCACGATCTTGGTGTCGGCCTTGTCGATCGCCGACGAGTTCGGGACGTCGTCGACGCCCGTCAGCACCGTCAGCGTCACATCGACACCGTTCTTGTCGCAGGTGTTGTCGCCCGCGATGTGCACCTTGATCGTGACGTTGGTGTTGCGCGGCGCCGACTGCAGCACCGTCACCGGGATCGACAGGTTCGAGCTGGTGAACGGCTGCAGCCCCGTGATCTTGATCGGCGCGCCGAGCCGGACGCCCGTGTTCGTCGTGGTCGCGGTCACCACGACGTTCTCCGCGGCCAGGATGCCGTTGTTGGCGAGCGTCAGGTGCAGCGTGCCCGACTCGCCCGGATCCAGGTAGCCATCGTGGTCGCAGGAGATGCCGTCGTCGGTCAGGCTGAGCCCGCCCACGCCGAACTTGCCCGCGAGCGTGCCGCTCTCGACCACGCCGGTGTTGCCCGGGTCGTCGACCGCTGGCGACACCGCGCACGAGCCCGCGCCGCGGCCTGCAAACGCCGCCGCCATCAGGATCATGTCGTCCGTATCGAGCGCGCTCGCCGCGGCCAGGAGCGAATCGCGCGCCTCGGTGAAGGTCGCATCGCTCGGCGACAGCAGCAGGCTGGCGACCACGTAGTCGGTCAGCCGGCGGCGCGCCACGGCCACGCCATGCTCGTCGGCCAGGACGTTCAGCACTTCCCACATCATGGTCGCCCAGATCTCACCGACGTTGTGGACCTCGCTGTTGCCCGCGCCGCTGGTCGCACCGGGGATCGGGTTGTCGTCACCGATGTGCTTGAAGGTGAGCGGGTTCTTCGAGTGGTCGCGGCTGTACGGGAAGCGGCGGATGCCGAAGTACGCGCTGTTGGGCGTTCCGTCGGCGAGCGCGTAGACGCCCTCGGCGTACGTGCCGTCGCGGTTGTCGCCCTCGCGCAGCATCATGAGGAGCGCGTTGTAATCGCCCCAGCCTTCGCTCATGCCGTTGCACTGCTGACCGGAGCTGCAGTCCGCGAGGCGGTGGTGCATGTAGTGGCCCCACTCGTGGGCGACCACGCCATTGTCGAAGTCGCCATCGCGCTCCGGGCCCGAGATCGCGCTGTGCAGCGTGACCGTCACCGGGCCCGACGCGAGCGCCGTCTTGAGCGACTCGCCGGCCGTCCTGCCGAGCGCGAGGCCCGGGATATTGGCGGCCGCGCTGCCCGCGAACGCGCGCGGGTTGTCGCCGGACGGATCCTCGATGATGATGCCGATCGCGCCCGCCGCGGCGGCGTTGTTCACCGTGGCGGCCGAGCCGCACGCCGTGCCGAACGTCGCCAGGACGATCTTGCCCTCGGCGCCGGTGTACGGCTGGCAGCCGTCATCAAACGGGGCGGTGGTGTCCGCCGGAATGACGATATCGCCGGTCAGATCGAAGGTGCGCGGTCCCGCGGCGAACGACTCGCTCGAGAGCGTGCCGGTCGGGCCTTCCACCGAGGTGGTCGTGCCCGAGGTCCACAGGTACATCCGCATGCGCGGGCGGCCGCCGTCGGCGGGCGTGCCCATGTTCGCGTTGTTGCGGAGACCCACGTTCGCGCCGGCCTGCGCGAGGAGGAGCAGCTGGTCGCCACCCACGCCGCCGCGGCCGAAGTTGTCGGCCTGGCCGTTGCGCGTCGCCTCGGTGAATCCCGAGTCGTAGTACCAGTCGTGCATCCAGTTCGCGATGTAGAACACGTTGACCGCGGCGGCCTTCGTGTTGTCATCCGAGTCCAGAGGTCCGAGCTCGTGGTTGTAGTTGTAATTGAGGACGCGGCCCGCGCGCACCTCGGGGCGAGTGTCGCCCGCGGTGAACGTGAACGTGTTGTCGTGGTCGGTGAACGACTCGGCGTTGTTGCCCGACGTCGTGGTGGCGTTGCTCGCGAGCCACGGGTCGACCGGGCCGTTGAACGCCTCCATCACGACGAGGTTCGCCGGCGAGATGCTCGGCGCCGAGCCGTCGGGGACGCCGGTCGGGTGCGGCGAGAAGCCCTCCATCGGGCCGTCGAGCGGACGGCGAACGCCGGTCTGCTCGGCGTACACGCGATACACGAATGCATCGCTCTGCTCGAGGTTACGGTCGCGCAGGATCTTGCCGCCGGCGTCGGACACGATGAACTCGTGCATGTACGACGGCGCCGCCATGTCGGGGTCGCTGTTCGGATCGCGAGCCTCGGTGCCCGTCACCTCGATCCGCCACCCCTCGACGAGCTTGCCGTCGACCCGGATGAGCTCCTTGCGCGCGCGCGCGCTTTCCACCTGCACGTCGGGCGTCGACGCGACCTGCATCGTCTGCCAGCCGGCGGCGTCGGCGCCGGTCTCGGTGATCGCCAGCTGCGGGCGCGACGAGCCGTACTGCTTGTCGAGCGCGTGGCCGAGCGCTTCGTGCGGCGACGACACGTAGTTGGGCTTGAGCGTCGACGCCAGCAACGTGCCCGACACCGCGGCGAGCGAGCCGTTGGTGTGCATCAGGACGTTGACGTCACCGCCGTTGACGGGGATGCCGTCGACCGCCTGGGTGAGGGTCACGAGGGTCGCGCCGTTGCGCAGCGTCTGGGCGCTGCGGTCGACGAGATCCATCGGCTTGCCCTGCTGGATGTAGAGCTCCTTGAGCGCCGCGAGGTGATCGCGCGCGGCAGCGGCCGGCGTCATGCCAGCGCCCGCGGCGCGCGGGACGATCGAGCGGAGCAGGCGCGGCGCGCCCGTTGCGTCCGCCGACATGATAGAGAGGCCGAGCCCGGTGGCCTTTTGATCGGTGGGTGTGACGGTTTGACCTGGGCCGGGATCAACCGGCGGATCTTGCGATGGGTCTGAAGACGAATCGCCAGAACATGCAGCGGCGAATAGTAAGGATGGAACGGCGAGCGTTCGGAAGCGGAAGAACATGCGTAGACCTCCCTGTCAGCGACGCCCCAGGCTAAAGCGGTCGGGGCATTTCTGGTTCGGCCCACACCGAAATATTGGTGTCCTGTCCTAACGCGCAGGCCAATTGCGTGTCGCGGAGTTCGCATTCCCTGCAACGCGCCGACCGTGAACGGCAATCATCCGCGCAACAATGCAGCAACACGCCGCGGGCAGTTGTGACCGCCGAGGCATCGCCGGGACGTAACACGTCGTGTTTGCTGGAGCGGCTGGCGGATACCGACCGTCCGGCTAAGGTGGCGATGCGATCTGGGGGACGTCATCATGAAGATCTTGAAGATCACGGGCGCGTGCCACTGCCGTGCGATCCGTTACGAAGCTGAGGTCGACCTCTCGACCGCCGGCGTGTGTCACTGCACCGACTGCCAGGTGCTCTCGGGGACCGCATTCCGCGTTTCGGTGCGCGCGGTGCCCGATACGTTCCGGATCCTCGACGGAGCACCGCGCGTGTACATCAAGACCGCGGAGAGCGGGAACCAGCGCGAGCAAGCATTCTGCGAGACCTGCGGCTCGCCGATCTACGCCGCGACGCCGGGCGCGCAGCCCAAGATCTATAGTATTCGCGCGGGCACGATCGATCAGCGCGCCGAGCTGGTGCCGGTCGCTCAGATCTGGACGCGCTCGCAGCTGCCGTGGATCGGCGAGCTCGCGGCGCTGCCCGGCATCGCGAAGCAGCGCCACTGATCAGGCGCAGGCCTCGGCGATGAACAGGTCCTCGGCGCCGAGGCCGGTGAAGTCTGCGACCGTGATGCCGGTGCGGTCGAACGCGACCGGCGCGGCGCAGTAGGCGCCGATCTCGACGGCGCGATCGCGCTCGGTGGCCGCGTGCTGGAGCTCGCCGAGGCGCTCGCATTGGGCGCGCGAATCGACCAGCACGAGCGCTGCGCGGCGCAGCAGCTCGGCGTCGAGCTCCTGCTTGCCGGGCGAGTCGGCGCCGACCGCCGAGATGTGGCTGCCGGGCTGGACGTCGGCGGCGCGGAGCAGCGGGGCGCGCGACGCGGTGGCGGTGGCGATCAGCCGTGCGCGGGCGGCGACCTCGGCGGGGCTGGCGGCGACGGTGGTGCGCACGTGCGGCAGCTGGCGCGCGATGTCGGCCGCGCATGCGGCTGCGCGCTCGCGGCTGCGGCCCCACACGATCACCTCGGCGAGCGGCAGCACCTCGGCGTGCAGCACCGCCTGCAGGCGCGCCTGGATGCCGGCGCCGAGGACGCCGAGCACCGCGTCGGTTCGCCCGAGCTCGCGCGCGACCAGCGCCGACACCGCGGCGGTGCGCAGGTCGGTCAGGAAGCCGCCGTCGTCGAACAGCGCCACGGTCTCGCCGTTCTCGACGGAGATGAGCGCGATCGAGCCGTACGGGCGGCGCGCGTAGTTGCCGGCGACCTTGAGCGCGACGTGACGGCCGCCGCGGCAGTAGCTCGACTTGATGTGGACCTCGCCGCCGCCCGCCGGCGAGAGATCGAGGTGCATCGGCATCGGCGTGTCGCAATCGCCGCGCGACTGCGCGATCACCGCGTCGCGCATCGCGGCGATCGCGCGGGCGGCGGTGATCCGGCGGCGGATGTCGTCGACGCCGATGAGCTTCACGCGCCGAGGATCCTGCGGATCGTGGGCAGGGCGACGTTGCGGCCGGTGATGACCGCGGCGGCGGGCGCCTCGAGGCGGCCCACCTTGCCTGTGAGGATCGCCGCGACGGTCACCGCCGACGACGGCTCGATCAGGGTCTGGTGGCGCTCGAGCATGAAGCGCACCGCGTCGAAGATCTCGGCCTCGCTGAGCAGGGCGACGCCATCGACGCGCGTCTTGAGGACCGCGAAGCCGGTGCGGCCGATGCCGCCCTCGAGCCCACCCGCGGTGGTCGTGAACGCAGGGAGCGAGACCACGGCCTCGCCGCGCTCGAGGGAGAGCGCGAGCGCCGGGGAGCCCTCGTGCTGGCATCCGATCACGCGGCAGCCGGGTCGCTCGGCCTTGGCGTAGTAAGCGAAGCCGCCCGACAGGCCGCCGCCGCCGACCGGGAGCAGGAACGTCCGCGCGTCGGGGCACGCCGCGAGGACCTCGGCGGCGATCGTCGCGCCGTTCGCGGCGAGCACGCGAGCGTCGTCGAAGGCGCTGAGGAATGGGCGGCCCGAGCGCTCGGCCTCGGCGTGCGCGACGCGCTCGGTGTCGTCGTAGCCCTCGAAGTCCGAGCGGACCACGCGCGCGCCGAGCGCGACGATCGCGTCGTACTTGGACTGGTCGACGTCGCGCGGGACGTGGATCTCGGCCGGCACGCCGAGCGCGCGGGCCACGTACGCGACCGCCTTGCCGTGGTTGCCGGCCGAGGACGTCACGACCCCGCGCTGGCGCTCGTCGGCCGTCAGCTGCGACATCACGAAGAACGCCGCGCGGATCTTGAACGAGCCGGTGAGCTGCAAGCACTCGAGCTTGAGGAAGACCGGCGCCCCGGCGAGCTTGGACAGCGCGGGGGATTCTTCGACGGGCGTCTCGCGGATGCGCCCTGCGAGCGCGCGCTGGGCCTCGCGCACCAGGTCCATGTCGAGGTCTGCGGGGCGTGTGATGGAACGCGTCATTGGAACCTGTGAATCATCCATGCGCTCAGCACCACGATGAACAGCAGGATGATCGGCGTGAACAGGATGAGGATGGTGAAGGCGACCGCGAGGACCGGCCCCGTGGTCGTCGGTCCGGGAAACCAGCGACGGCGCGCCGCCTCGCGGCTCGCGGTCAGCAGCGACTCCGCCTCCGCGGTCACGCCGAGGTCGCGGCGTACCTCGGGGGTGAGGGACGCGAGCTCGCCGAGCTGGCGCTTGTCATAGAGGCGGCTCTTGTCGCCGCGCTGCGACCACGCGGCCGCATGTTCCTCGAGCTGGCGGCGCAGTTGCTCGGGCGCGCCGTAGGTGGCGAGCCAGGTCCGGAGCGCGGGCCACGCCAGGGCCGCCGCATCGAGTGCGACCCGCGCGGCGTCGGCCTTCGCGTCCCCATCGATCGCGACCAGCCCTGCGTCGGCCAGCTGGCCCAGCACCGCCGTGAAGCGCGCGCCATCGTCGTCGGCGGCGCGCAGCGCACCGAGCGGCTGATTGCCGGCTGCGGGGCCGACATCACCGAACCGGATCAGCCTCAGGCACACGCGGCGGGCGATCGCTCGGTCGGCCGCGTCGAGCGCAGCCATGCATGCATCGGCACGCTCGGACAACGTCACGCCCGGCAGCTTACCACGCCGACCCGGGGGTCACGGCGCCGGCTCGTTGGGATCGAAGTCGAGCTCGACGCGCGCGCCGCTCGGATCGAGGCAGAACAGCTGCCATGCTCCCGTCGAGGGCAATCTGCGCAGGTCGTACGCGATCTGGTGCTCGGTGAGGCGCGCAGCCGTGCCGGGCAGGTCGCTGGCGCTGAACGCCATGTGATCGATGACGCCGCGCGGGTTGGCGGGCACGCCGCGGCCGGC
>DATIPJ010000845.1:0-6828 GCA_035472155.1 Kofleriaceae bacterium | reverse complement strand
ACAACCCAGGAGATCCTTGACGCCCTTGACGCAGATCGTCGGTGACTTCCTCACCGGGCCTCGTCATCGATGCGTCGGTCACTCGCAGGAGTGGACGCTGTACTGGCCGTCGTCGGTACATCCGGTCCTCTTGTGCTCGGTGCACCGGCTGCCCGCAGTGTGCAACCTCGCCTCGCAGGCCGATGCGCAGGTGCTGCATCTCGCGGCCAGCCCGGGCGATGTGATCGTCGGTCTGTCGTCGAAGATGCAGCTGCAGCATGGCGCGCTGGCGGCCAGCGAGGGCGGCGCCGCGCTGCTCGACGACCTCGAGAACAGCGGCGTGGACCCCAGGCCCACGCCGGGCGGCATCATCGTGGAGGTCCGGTGATCCGCGACGTGCTCGTCATCGATGACAGCGCGACGGTGCGCAAGCTCGTCGAGATCTCGCTGCGCGGCCGGCCGCTGCGCCCGCACTTCGCCGACAGCGGCAGCGAAGGCATCCGCAGCGCGGCCACGATCGCGCCGGCGGCGATCCTGCTCGACTTCATGCTGCCGGACATGACCGGCGTGGATGTCTGCCGCGCGCTGGCCGCCGATCCGCGCACGCAGTCGATCCCCATCCTCGTGGTGACCGCGAAGGACGAGCGCATCCGCCACGACTTCCAGGCATTCCCGTCGGTGATCGACTTCATCGGCAAGCCGTTCTCGCCGCCCGATCTGATCGCGCGCATCGATCGCGCGATCGCCGGCGCGGTCGCCGGCGCGGTCGTTGGCGCGGCGGCCCAGGGGGCGGCGCCAAGGCCCGCGGCGCGAACCTCGACGCGGCCATCGGCGGGTGGCCGGCGCAGCGCCGAGCAGCGCCGCGAATCCGCCGAGCCCCGGCGCGAGCCGGCGGAGCGCGCCGCCAAGCTCCTGTTCGCGCGCCTGCGCGACGGCCTCGCGCTGTTGCCGTCGCAGCTCCGCTCGCTCGAGCCAGGGCCGATCGCGCCCCAGCTCGCGCGCCGTCTGCTCACCCCCCAGGTCGTCGAGGGCATCCTCGCCGATCTACGGCCGCTGATCGCCGAGCTGACCGAAGGCGAGCAGCGCGTCCGGCCGCCGGACGAATCGACCGCCGACGTCCCGCCGCCCGCCGACGCGGTCATCGATCGCGCGCCGGGCTTCACCACGCGCATCCCGACGGTGCAGCTCAGCTCACTCGACCGCCGGATCCTCGCGGCCGCCGACGGCCGGGTCTCGATCGCCGAGATCGCGCGCCGGATCTCGGCCGACGCCGACGGCGTCACTTCGGCGATCCGACGCCTGATCTCCGCGGGGCTCGTGCAGGAGACCCAGGCCAGCGCGCGCGCGCGGCCGGTCGTGATCTGCGACCCCGACGTCGAGTCGTTCCAGGAGCCGCTGCGCTCGCTGCTCGCCCGGCGCGCCACGTCGCGCGAGCTGATCGCCGTCGAGCGCATCGACGACGTCATCGGTGTGACCCGCCAGCGCCAGCCATGCCTGGTCATGGTCAACGCGACGTCGCGGGTGGCCGAGGTGTGCGCGGTGGCGCAGACCCTGCGCGCCGACCTCGCGCTCGCCGACCTCGCGATGGTCGCGGTGGTCGAGGCGCGCGTCGGCCGCCGGCCCGACCTCTTGAACTGCGGCTTCGACGCCGTGCTCGCCAAGCCGGTGAGGTTGAACGAGCTCGAACGATTCCTGATTCCTGCGGATCTCCGCTGACTCTGAAAGTGAAGGACAACCCATGTACACGATTCTCGTAGTCGACGACGTACAAACAGATCGCGAGCTGATTGGGATGGTGGTGACGCGCGCGGGGCATCGCGTCGCGTACGCCTCGGACGGGAGCGAAGCGATCGCCAAGGCCAAGGAGCTGCGGCCTTCGCTGAACTTCCTCGATGTCGTGATGCCGGTGCAGGACGGCTACAAGACCTGCCGGCAGCTCAAGAAGGACCCGGACACCAGCGCCATTCCGGTCGTGATGATCACGTCGAAGAACGCCGACAGCGATCGGTTCTGGAGCCAGCGCCAGGGCGCGGTGGACCACGTCGGCAAGCCGTTCACTCCCGAGAGCCTGCTCGGCTGCATCCGGCTGTACGCGAGGTAGATGTGAGCGTTCAATCCTATCCGGCGGCGGCGCCGCTCCGGGACGATGGCCTGTGCGCGTTCTGGCTCGGTGGCCGGTGCTTCGGGCTCGACGTGCGCTGGGTCGGCGAGGTGGTCGCGCTCGAGGCGATGACCCGCGTGCCCAACGCGCGCCCGGCGATCCGCGGGTTGTTCAACCTGCGCGGCGAGCCGGTGGTCGTGATCGACCTCTCGAAGCTGCTCGAGCTCGGCGACCGCGACCTGCCCGGCGGCAAGATCGGGCTCGTCCTCCGCGTCGGCGAGCTCGCCGCCGCCGTCGAGGTCGAGCGCGTGGAATCGATCATTCCGCCTGGCCGCGGCGAGCTCGCGCCGCGCGGCGACGGCGAGCATCGCGCCGTCGCCGGGCTGCTCGACGACCGCGCCTCCGGTGGCCGGATCGTCACCGTGCTGGATTCCGAATTGTTACTCGAGCGCCTGCAAGCGCTGCGTTACCTCGCCGACGCCGACGAATAGGCGCCATCCCCCAAGGAGATTTGCATGTTGGGTATCGAGAAGTTTCTAGGTTCCATGCGCGTGAGCAGAAAGCTCACCGCCACGTTCGCGGCGGTCATTGCATTGATGGCCACCGCCTCGGTCGTCGGCCTGGTCACCACCCGGTCGCACATCCCGCGGCTCGATCGCATGGTGAAGGTCGAAGCCTTCATCGCGTTCGAGGGCGCGGATACGCGCGCCGTGTTGAACGAGCTGCGAGAGAACGAGAAGGACATCGTGCTCCACGTCGGCGACGCGGCTGCGGTCACCAAGTTCGAGACCGACTGGACCGAGCACTACAACGAGCAGATCCACACGCTCGAGGCAGTGGACAAGGTCGCGACGGAGCAGGCGGACCGCGACATGATCGCCAACGTTCGCAAGCTCACGCTGGCGTACGGCGCGGGGGTCAAGAAGGTCGTCGCGGACATCAAGTCCGGCGCGCTCAAGGACACCCCGGCCGCCCTGGCGGCGGTCACACCGATCGCCGAGCCGATGGGCGAGCTCGATGAGACGATCACCAAGTGGTACGAGAGCCACGAGGGGAAGACCGTCGAGGACGGCCAGGCCATCGCGAACGGAATGTCGCGCGCGCTGCTGTTCACCTTCGCGATGACGCTCGTCGCACTGGTCGGCTCGTTCGCCGTCGCGTACCTGCTCGCGCGCAGCATCCGGCGCCCGCTGCAGATGGCCGTCGCCGGCGCCCGCTCGGTCGCCCAGGGCCGGTTCGAGATCGACGCCCCCGAGGAGCTCGGCCAGGTGCAGCAGGCGTTCGACGGTGTTCGCAACCTGCTCATCGAGACCCGCGACCTCAAGAGCAAGGTCGAGAACGACAACCGCGAGCTGCAGAACTCGATCACCGAGCTGTTGCGCGTCGTGGCCAGCGCGTCCGACGGCGACCTCACGGTCCGCGCCCCGGTCTCGGCCGGCGCGCTCGGCAACGTGTCGGACGCGTTCAACTCGTTGCTCGAGTCGCTCCAGGAGCTGCTCGGCGTCGTGTCCGGCCAGATCCGCCTGACCGAGACCATCGTGACCAGCGTCAAGGACGCGTCGGCCAAGATGGCGACCGGCGCGACCAACCAGTCGGCCGAGCTGCTGAGCGCGGTGCAGCTGATCCAGCGGATGAGCGCCGACATCTTGAAGGTGTCCGACGGCGCCGACGTCGCGGTGGCCGCCGCCAAGCGCACGGAGGCCTCGGCGGTCGAGGGCAGCAAGGCGGTCGAGGACGTCATCGTCGGTATGGGCACCCTGCGCGCGAACGTGCAAGCCGGTGCGAAGAAGATGAAGAACCTCGGCGATCGCAGCATGGAGATCACCGGCATCGTATCGACGATCTCGCGAATCTCCGAGCAGACCAACATGCTCGCGCTCAACGCCGCGATCGAGGCGGCGCGCGCCGGCGAGCACGGCCGCGGCTTCGCGGTCGTCGCCGAGGAAGTTCGCAAGCTGGCCGAGCGCACGGCGACTGCGACGCGCGACATCGACCGGCTCGTCAAGGTGATCCACGTCGAGACCACCGAGACGGTGACCGCGATCGAGCAGCAGACCCACGTCGTGGAGCAGGAAGCCTCGGCCGTCGGTGAAGCCGGCCAGTCGCTGCGCAAGATCCAGGGCGCGTCGTCGGAGTCGTCGGCCGTCGTCGTCGACATCTCGTCGATCGCCCGCGAGCAAGCGCAGCGCACAGGCACGGTGGTGACCGCGATCGGACGCATCACGTCGATCGCCAAGGAGACCGAGACCGGCGCGACCGGCACGGCCTCGACGGTGCAGCGCCTCGCGCAGGTCGCACAGGATCTGCAGAAGAGCGTTGCGAAGTTCAAGGTCGCCTGATCGTCGCGTTCGTCGCCGAGCACTGCCTGATCGAGCCGTAGGAGCACCATGGAGACCGGATTCACCATCGATGATGTACGCGAGACGCTCACCCGAGACGTCACGCGTCCCCTCGGCCGCATCGAGCGGGCCGCCCGCGAGATCCTCGACGATCGCGAGCTCGCGCTCAACGGGGAGCCGACCAGTCTCCCTCGGCTGGTCGCGATCGGCGAGCAGAGCCACGCGATCTACGGGACCTCGCGCCTGGTCTCCGCGCAGTCGCTCGCCGATAGCTCGGCGCGCATGGAGACGCTCGCACAGCACGGGCGCGAGCAGCTCGCGCGCGCGATGCGCCACCTCGCGGTGGTGCGCGAGATCGCCGAGGCGATGGTCGGCGGCTCGACCGACATGCTCGAGATGCTGTCGCTCGAGCTCGATGGCAAGCCGCGCGAGGCGCAGACGATCGCCGACAACTGGCGGCTCCGGGTCGATGATGTCCTCCAGAACAGCTCGATCATCGTGTCCGGCGCAGAGTCGGCGAACTCGAACCTCCGCGTGGTCGGTCCGCCGACGGTGGACCTCCACGGACGGCGATCGAGTGCGGCGCTCGGCGGGTCGGTGAGCGAGCCGGCGGCGCCCGCGCAGGCGGTCGACCACGGCTGGAGCGAGATCCAGGACGGACCGCCGTCGGTGGCGATGGCCCGGGCCGCGGGCACCCCGATCCCGCCGTCGGTCGCCGGGGCCTACTCGTTCGCGTCGTCGATGGTCGAGCTCGAGGGCGACACCTCGGTCATCGATCCCGATCTCGCCGAGGTCTTCGCCGAGGAGGCGAGCAGCACGCTCAGCATGCTCGACGGTGCGCTCGCGGCGCTTCGCGCAAACCCGGGCGATCGCGCACTGCTCAAGTCGATCGAGCGCGGGTTTCACACGCTCAAGGGCGCGGCGGCCACCGTGGGCCTCGAGCAGGTCAGCGCGCATGCGGCCGACCTGCAGGACCGCGCCGAGCAGCTCGCCGACGAGGGCCGCCCGGTCCTGCGCGAGGAGGCCGATGCGCTGATCCACGATGCCGCGGCGCTGCGCCGCTTGGCTGGCATCCCGGTGCCCGCGCCGCTGCCCGTCGAGGAGCCCTCGCTCGCGCCGGCGCCGGCCCCCGAGCCGTCGCGCGGGTTCGACGAGGTGGTCGCCGAGTTCGAGCGCGATGCCGGGGTCACGCTCGACGAGGCCGAGCACCTGGTGCGCGACCTGCGCGACGCCGACCCCGCAAGCGCGCTGCTGCTCGCGCGCGATCTCGGCGCGGCGATGCACCGCCTGCGCGGCTCGGCGCTGGTCGCCGGATTCGATGCGCTGGCAGAGATCGCCGCCGGCATCGAGGCGCTCCTCGAAGCGTCGCCGATCGATGCCGCCCGGATCGCCGACGAGGTCGCGCGGGCCAGCGCGCTGCTCGCAGGTCGCCCGGCGGCGCCGCGCGCGCCCACGCCGAGCGAGCCCGAGGTCCAGCGCGTGCCCGTACCGGTGCCCGACGCCGAGATCGATCCGAGCTTCCAGCAGGAGTGCGCGGATCTGCTCGAGTCGCTCGACCGCGCCGCGCTGGCGCTGGAGCGCTCGGACCGGCCCGCCGATCAGATCGGCGACCTGCTCCGCAGCTACCACACGCTCAAGGGCGTGGTGAATGCCCTCGGCCTGTGGCCGATCGGCGACCAGCTCCACAAGCTCGAGGATCTGCTCGAGAGCATGACCGCGTCGTCGGTCCTGCCGCCGCTGCGCGCGATCACTGCCCTGCTGCTGCCATTCCACGGCGAGCTGCGGCGGCAGCTGCGCACGGTCGCCCAGGGCTACGTCGACGTGGTACCGGGCCGGCTCGAGTCGAGGTTCGCGCGCATGAGCTCGATCGCCTCGCGCCAGACCTCGGCGAGCAGCATCGCGCCGTCGGTGCCGTCGCGCGCGCGCTCGCGTGGCTCGCGGCTGGGCGAAGGCAGCGAGGCCAGCGAGGTCGCCGCGGCCGCCGCGCCCGACCGCCGCAACCTCCGCGTCTCGATCGATCGGCTCGATGCGCTGATGAACCTCGCCGGCGAGCTGGTGATCAGCCGCTCGCGGCTGCTCAACCGCATCGACTGGCTGCGCGGCTTGCAGGTCGACCTCGGGCGCAGCGCGCGCCACGTCGTCGAGCTGGTCGACAAGTTCCGCGACGACCACGAGTTCTCGCAGATTGCGCGCGGCGGTGGCAAGGACGGCGTGCGGTGGCAGGGGTTCAGCGACCTCGAGCTCGACCGCTACGAGGACGTCAACATCCTCGCGCGCACCCTGACCGAGGGCTCCACCGACCTCCACGAGCTGTTCGGTCAGTTCGCCGGCGGGCTCGGTGCGCTCGCCGATGATTCCGATAGCCTCGGCACCATCATCTCTGGCATCCAGGGCGAGGTGACGCGCACC
>DATIPJ010000844.1:0-6317 GCA_035472155.1 Kofleriaceae bacterium | reverse complement strand
CCACACGGACCGAGCGGCGGCGCGCCAGCGCGCGAAACGTCTCGGTCAGCTCGCGGTAGACTTCGAACGTGAGCGCGTTGAGCCGGTCGGGCCGGTCGAGCGTGATCGTGACGACGCCGCGCGCGAGCTCGAGCGAAAACGAGCGCGGCTGCGGCATCGTGCTGTCCGCGGTCATGGCCCGCCTCCGATGTACGCCGTCGCCTGGATCTCGACCATCGCGGTCGGCTCGACGAGCGCGCTCACCGCGACCAGCGTCATCGCCGGGAAGTGCCGGCCCATGCTGCCGCGCCACGCCGCGCCGATCGCCTTCACCGAGCTGCGGTACGCGTCGATGTCGGTGACGAACACGGTCATCGTTGCGATGTCGGCCACCTCGCCGCCGCCCGCGCGGACCACGGCGATCACGTTGTCGATCGCGCGCGCGAACTGGTCGACCAAGCCGGTCGCCATCGCGCCCTCGCGGTCCCAGCCGATCTGCCCGGCGACATGCAGGGCCGTGCCGCGGCCGGTGCGGCCGTTGGCGTAACCGCGCGGCGCGGGCCACCCGAGGACGCGGATCTCTTCGCTGCTCATGGCTGTCCTTTCTCGTTGATTCCTCGCCATGCCTCGATCACTTCAGCACCGCGCCACCGTCGATGACGATGGTCTGGCCGTGGATGCCGCGCGCGCCGTCGCTACACAGCATCAGCGCCGCGTGGGCGACCTCGCTCGGCGTGATGATGCGGCGCTGCGGGCTCATCGCGGCGAGCTGCGTGCGCGCCTCGTCCTCGGTGCGCCCGGTCTTGGTCGCGATCCGGGTGACCGCCTCGTCGACCATCTGGGTCTGCACCCAGCCCGGGCACAACGCGTTGATCGTGACGTTGGTCCGCGCGAGGTCGACCGCGAGCGCGCGCGTGAGCCCGACCAGCGCGTGCTTGGCGGCGCAGTACGCCATCGAGTAGCCGTACCCCGAGACGCCGGCGTTCGACGCCACGTTGATCACGCGGCCCCACTTGGCCGAGATCATCCCCGGCACGAGCGCGCGGATCACGCGGAACGGCGCGGTGACGTCGAGCTCGAGGATGCGGTCCCACATCTCGTCGGTGGTGCGCTCGAGCGCCGCGCTCTCGGCGACGCCGGCGTTGTTGACCAGCACGTCGACGTGGCCCACCGAGGCCATCACCTCGTCGGTGTGGTGGCGATCGGTCAGATCGAGGCGCAGCGCGACGCCGCCGATCTCGCGCGCCACCGCGTCGAGGTCGGGCTGGGTGCGCCCGCACACGATGACGCGCGCACCCGCGCCCGCGAGCACGCGCGCGATCGCCGCACCGATGCCGCGGCCGCCGCCCGTGACCAGCGCAAGCTTTCCGGCGAGGATTCCATCCATGGCCTGGGGTTATACCCGGCCGCGAGGGTTCCGGTCCTCGTCTGCCGTCAGCCAAGCTCGCGGCGGATGTTCGCGATCACCTCGGCGTAGCTCGTGCTCTCGACGACCTGCGCCATCTCGGCCGTGTAGCGCGAGACCAGGTCTTCGCGCCCGCGCGCCAGCGCATCGCGCCGCGCGTTGTGCAGCGTGACGAACGCGCGCTCGGCGTTGACGAAGTACTGGACCATGGCGAGCACGACGCGCGCCGTCGACGACGTCACCGAGCGCGACGCGTCGCTGAACGAGAACTGCCGGCCCTCGCTGTTGGTCACGTCGAGCGTGACGCGCCCGACCGCATCGACGCCGGCCTGGACGGTCTTGGTCTCGATATCGGCCGCGACCTGAAAGCCGGTCAGCTGGATGGACTTGAGCGACTGGTACTCGCGCGCGTAGCGGTCGAGCAGGCCTGCGTACAGCGCGTCGACCAGGCCCACGCCGCTGCTCTGGACCAGGGCGACCTGCTCGCCCTCGAGGATCTCGAGCCGGACGCTGGAGCCACCGTCGAGCTCCTCGATGGTGAGCCGGTGCAGCTTGAGCTCGAAGTAGTTGGCACCGAGCACCCGTCGGATGAGCGGTTCATGCGGAGGAGTCACCTCTGGAGTTTAGCCTGCCGCGCTCGGCGTGCAGCGTGATCGTTGCCCCGCGGTGCCGCCCGCGATCACACCCGCGCTCGCGCGCACTTGCGTCGACTCCGGAGGGGTGCAGGCGTCACACCGATCGGGCATAGTGCGCCGGTGTCAACCCCCGCGCTGGTCCAGCTCAAGCGACACATCGCACGGCTGCGCAGCTGCCACGACTGCCCCGAGATGATCGGACCGGTCGTCACCGGGCAGCCGGTGGTCTCGCCCGTGATGCTGATCGGCCAGGCGCCCGGCGTGCGCGAAGGGCCCGCGGGCAAGCCGTTCGCGTGGACCGCCGGCAGGACGATGTTCGGCTGGTTCGGCTCGCTGGGCGCCGCGAGTCTTTCCGAGGAAGATTTCCGCCAGCGCGTCTACATGGCCGCGGTCTGTCGGTGCTTCCCCGGCAAGGCCAAGGGCGGCGGCGACCGCGTGCCCTCGCCCGACGAGATCAAGCGCTGCAGCCGCCACCTGGCGCGCGAGATCGAGCTCTTGCGCCCGCGCCTGGTCATCCCGGTCGGCAAGCTCGCGATCGGCCAGGTCCTCCCCGGCACCGGACAGCTCGCCGACGTGATCGGCGCACCGCGGCGCGGCGAGCTCGCCGGGGTCGCGTTCGACATCATCGCGCTGCCGCACCCGTCGGGCGCGTCGACCTGGCACCGCATGGAGCCCGGCAAGACGCTGCTGGCGCGCGCGCTGCGCGAGATCGCGGGGCACGAGGCGTGGCAGTCTCTGGTGGCGGCGCCGCCGCAACCCACGCCCTCCTCCCGCGCAGCCCAGGTGTCCTCATGATCGTCGCCGACCTTCTGGCCGAGCTCGTCTCGTTCCCCACCCAGCAAGCCGGCCCCGAGCGCGGCGCAGGCGACGAGCGCGCCCTGTGCGAGTACCTCGCGCCGCTGCTGCGCACGGCCGGCGCCGACGAGGTCGTTCTCGAGGGCGCGACGCGCAGCGACGGCGGCCCGGGCGCCTATGTGTTCGCGCGCTGGGGCACGCCGACCCGTATCATCAACGTCCACATCGACACGGTCCCCGCGAACGCGGGCTGGTCGCACGACCCCTGGACCCCGTACATCGCCGACGGCAAGCTCTACGGGCTCGGCTCGGCCGACACCAAGGGCGCGATCGCCGCGACGCTGGTCGCGATCGAGGCCACCCGCCCGCGCGACTTCGGCGTGCTGTTCTCCGGCGACGAGGAGGCCGGCAGCGGCGTCATGCGCTCGTTCCTCGCAGGCCCGCACGCCGCCGCGATCCGCGAGGTCTTCGTGTGCGAGCCGACCGCGCGCACCGCCGGCATCGCGCACCGCGGCATCCTCGCTCAGCGCGCCCGGCTGACCGGCCCGGGCGGCCACTCGTCGAAGGCCGACCACTTGCCCAAGCCGCTGGCCAAGCTCGCGCGGCTGGCCGCCGGCCTCGATGACATCGGCATCCGCCGCCGCAACGACGGCCCGCCCGGCATGCAGGGCACCTGCCTCAACATCGCCGCGCTGTCGGGCGGCGTCGCGTTCAACGTCATCCCGGGCCGCGGCGAGCTCGCGTGGTCGATCCGCCACTACCCCGGGTTCGACCGGGCCGCGTGGGACCGCGAGGTCGGCGAGCTCGCCGCCAGCATCGACCCCGCGATCACGATCGAGAACGTCATCGAGCACGTGCCGTTCTCGTGCGCTGCGCTGGCCGACCACGTGCGCCAGTTCGTGCGCTCGGTCGGCGCGCTCGATTTCTGGACCGAGGCGGCGCTGTGGGCCTCGCACGGCAAGGACGCCATCGTCATCGGCCCGGGCGACATCGCCCAGGCCCATGCCGCCGACGAGTTCGTCCCGCTCGAGGACCTCGAGTGGGCGGTCGGCCTCGTGCGCTCGCTCGTCCGACGCTAAGCGAAGTCGCTACGGCGACGGGGGCGCGAACGCAGGCATCGGGCACGTCGGGTCGTGGTTGTCGACCTTCGTCTGGACGATGGTGACGAACGCCTTCAGGGCGTTGAGCGCCGCGCTGTTGTTCTGCTGGCAGTTGAACTCCGGGTGCGTCCCGAGGTTGTTGTCCTTCTCTTTGCCCTTGTTGCAGATCTTGGTCTCGGCCGCGACGATCTTGTAGGACAGGTCGGGCTGCAGCGCCGCGCTGAACACGCCGGTGAAGTAGACCTCCTGCTGCCACTTCGCGAACATGTCCTTGTACTGGTTGGTCAACGTGAAGTTGACGCCGCCGGCACCCTGGCCGTGACAGCTGGTGCAGGCGCCCTGGTTCTGCGTGTTCATGTTGGCGACCGAGTACGCCTTGCCCGTCGTGAAGTCGGTCAGCGAGACGCTCATGCACGCCGCGAACATCATCATCGCGGTGCGCGCGCTGCGCGTCCCCGAGCCCGGGTTGGGATCCGGCGTCGTCGGTCCGCGCGCCTCGAGCTCGGCGCGCAGCCACGTGGCGATCTTGTCGGCCTGCCCCGGCGACCATGCCGGGCCTTCGTGCGCGCCCTTGAGCAGGAGCGTCGCGGCCGCGGGGTCAAAGCCGCCGTTCACCGCGCGGTCCTTGACGAGCGTCTCGTATGCGCTCGACAGCCCATCGGGACCCAGGAACATGTTCGTGGCGCTCAGCTCCGTGCCGACGTGGCACGACACGCACGCGCCCAGCAGCGGCGAGACCGTGCGATCGAACAGCTGGCGAGGCGTTTCACCGGACGGCGTGTCGTCGTCGTCGTCCCCGCCCGTGTTCGGCGGTGTGTCGATCCCGCCGACGCAGGCACCCAGGAGCGCCGTTGCGATCGCAGCGAGTAACATCTGGTTGCGCATCTTGGTGGTTCCTTCGTGTGCCATGAAGACTAGTTGGAACGGCGGCGACGGAGCGCCACCAGCGCAAAGCCGAGGAGCACGAGGCCGCCCGCACCGCTGCCGCCACCCGCGGCGCAGCCACCCAGCGTCGTACCCGGATCCGAAGGATCGCCGCTGCCCGGCGCGGTCGGGTCGACCGGGTTCGGGTCGTCCGGGTCGGTCGGGTTGCCCTTGGGCGCGTCGGCCGCGATCGGCACGAGCACCAGGCTGAGCGCGTTCTTGCCGCCGCACGTGCCGTTGTTGGTGCCCTTGTTCGGGTCGCCCGCGCCGCACTCACCGTCGTGCTTCTTGTGGTGCGCGTTCGACACCACGAGGAAGGACTTCACGTCCGGCTGGTAGCCCTTACCGTAGCCCGGGTTATCGACGACGATCGACGTCACCGGATAGGACCGGCCCTGCGGGGTGTTCGGGTTGTGGCCGTACCACAGCGAGGTGTAGCCACCGGACGAGGCATCCGCCCAGTTCAGCGCGCGCACGCCCTCGAGCTTGTTGTCCGCGGTCAACCCGATGATCTTCGCGGCCGCGCCGCCACCGTCGGTGATCGTGCCGCTGAACAGGAACGCCACCGGGCGGCGGTCGATGCCGTAGTAGCCGGGGCTCATGCCCGGGTGCGAGCCGTCGGTGAGCCCGAACAGGTTCTCCTTGGGCGTGTCGAGCAGCTTGAACCCGGTCTCCGTGATCTGCATCGGCACCGACTGGATCACCGTGCGGCCCTTGGCGCGGCCGTTGCGGTTGGTGGTGTCGACCATGACGTAGGTGACGATGTACTTGTCGGTCGGCTTGCCGGCCGGGTCGAGGATCGGCACCAGCGACGGCGTGGTGTAGTGCAGGTTGTTCTTGCGCTGCATCACGAACTGGCGCCACACCAGGCGCTGGTCGTTCGGAACGCCGGGCGCCACGTCGACCATGCCGCAGCGTACGCTGTCGGGCGGCTGGGCGTCGCCCGAGGCCCAGCACGCGAGCATCTTGTTGGGGAACGGCGTCGGCTGCGTGGTGCCGCGCGAGCGCTCCTCCTTGTTGTCGAGGACGATCTTGAACTCCGGCTTGAGCGTGTAGGTGCTCTCGCCGGTGCCGGTCGTCTTGGTCGTCGTGGTGCAGTGCGCCCACACATCGTCGGTGCCGTTGCCGTTGCCGATGTTGCCGCCGCAGCTCAGCGTCACACCGCCCGCGTCGGCGTAGGTGTTGTTGGACGACTCCCACAGGCCGCCGAGGTTGTCGTTGGTGTTCGCGAACAGCTTGGTCTGCTTCGAGAGCACCTCGCAGTTGGGACCGAGCACCATGCCGTAGACCGAGGTGTTGGTGCCGTCGGGATCGTAGCCGTACTGGACGAGCGCGGCCGCGCCGCCGTCGATCGCCTGGATGTGCGGCTTGTGCATGTTCTGCCAGTCGGGGCTGTCGTTCTTCGTGAAGTACGACCTGTTGGTCATCACGAGGCCCTTGGTCTGGTCGAGCTGGTAGCTCATGCACAGACCCTCGACC
>DATIPJ010000843.1:0-8759 GCA_035472155.1 Kofleriaceae bacterium | reverse complement strand
CATCCGCGACGCGATCGCCGTCGACGTCCTCGGAGAGGCTCGCCAGCGGCGCGGCGTGCGCGGCGCCCGGCAGCGCGCAGCAGCACACCAGGCAGGCCAGCCTCGCAGCGCGTGCGCGGTCGGGTGCAGCGCGTCCCATCGCGCAAGCATACGCCGCGCGTCGTCTCCGTGCCGGCAGACCTCGCCCGGCGCACCCGACGGCGCCGACGAGGACGACATGCTAGCGTCCCGCGCTTGTTCGCGCCCTCCGACTACGCCTACGATCTTCCCGCGGAGCTGATCGCCCAGGAACCCGCCGCGGAGCGCGCGGCGTCGCGCCTGTTGCACGTCGCGCCCGACGGGCGGATCACCGATCATCGCTTCACGGACATCGTCGAGCTGCTGCCCGCCGATGCTGTCGTGGTCGCCAACGACACGCGCGTGATCCCGGCGCGCGTGCGCGGCCACAAGCCCTCGGGCGGCGGCATCGAGCTGTTGTTCCTCGAGCCCGATCCCTCGGTCGCCGCGCCCGCCGGCACCACCGCGTGGCGCTGCCTCGCTCGCGCCCGCCGCCCGCTGCGCGCGGGCCAGCTCGTGGTCATCGATGCCGAGGGCAGCGCCGCGGCGCCCACCGTCGAGATCCTCACCGAGCGCGCCCCCGATGGCTCGGTCGCCGTCGCGGCGCCCGGCGATGGCTTCGCGTTCCTCGACGCACACGGCCACATCCCGCTGCCGCGCTACATCGCGCGCGGCGACCGCCCCGATGACCGCGACCGCTACCAGACGATGTTCGCGCGCCACCCCGGCGCCATCGCCGCGCCGACCGCCGGCCTGCACATGACGCCGGCGATCGCCCGCGCGCTCACCGACCGCGGCATCGCGCTCGCGACCGTGACGCTCCACGTCGGCTGGGGCACGTTCGCCCCGATCCGCGAGGCCGACGTGCGCGAGCACCGGATGCACCGCGAGCGCTACGACGTCCCCGAAGCGACGGCCGCGCTGATCGCCACCGGCCGCCCGGTGGTCGCCCTCGGCACCACGGTGCTGCGCACCCTCGAGGCCGCGGCCACCGGCCCACGCACCGTCGCCGCCGGCCCCGGCGCGACCGAGCTCTTCATCCATCCCGGCTCGGGCCACACCTTCCGCGCGGCCTCGCACCTCATCACCAACTTCCACCTCCCCGAATCGACGCTGCTCATGCTGGTCTGCGCGTTCGCCGGCACCGAGCGCGTGCTCGCGGCCTACCGCCACGCGATCGCTGCGCGCTACCGGTTCTACAGCTACGGCGACGCGACGCTGCTCCACGCCGCCGAACAGTGATACAAGCGCGGCGCGTGCGGTTCGACCTCCCGACCCCAGGCTTCTCGTTCGAGCTGCTCGCCACGCTGGGCCACGCGCGCGCCGGCATTCTGCACACGCCGCGCGGCGACATCCCGACGCCCGTGTTCATGCCGGTCGGCACGCTCGGCACCGTCAAGGCGATGACCGGCGACGAGCTGCGCGCCGAGCCGCTCGACGCGCGCATCATCCTGGGCAACACGTACCACCTCTATCTGCGGCCCGGGCTCGAGGTGATCGAGGTCGCGGGCGGGCTGCACCGGTTCGCCGCCTGGGACCGGCCGATCCTGACCGACTCGGGCGGCTTCCAGGTGTTCTCGCTCGCGGCGATCAACGAGATCGACGACGACGGCGTGACGTTTCGCTCGCACATCGACGGCAGCAAGCACCGGCTCACCCCCGAGGTCTCGATGCACATCCAGCGCGTCCTCGGCTCGGACATCGCGATGTGCTTCGATGAGTGCGCACCGGGCGACGCCACGGCCGCCGTCCACGAGGTCGCGCTCGCCCGGACCACCGCGTGGGCGGTCCGCTGCCGCGCGGCCCCGCGCGCACCCGGCCAGGCGCTGTTCGGCATCGTCCAGGGCGGCGCCGACAGCGAGCGCCGCCGCCGCCACGCCGCCGAGATCACCGCGCTCGACTTCGACGGCCACGCGCTCGGCGGGCTCGCGGTCGGCGAGAACCTCGAGGACACCTACCGCATCCTCGACGAGATCGCGCACACGCTGCCCGCCGATCGCCCGCGCTACCTGATGGGCGTCGGCACGCCCGCGGACCTCGAGCGCGGCATCGCCGCCGGCATCGACATGTTCGATTGCGTGATGCCGACCCGCAACGCGCGCAACGGCTACCTGTTCACCCGCGCCGGCCGGGTCAACATCCCCAACGCCCAGCACCGCACCGACCTCGGCCCCGTCGATCCGGAATGCCCGTGCTCGACCTGCCGCACGCACTCGCGCGCCTACCTGCGACATCTTTACATCGCAAAAGAGATTCTGTACTCGCGCCTCGCAACCCTGCACAACCTCACGTTCTACGCCCGCCACGTGCGCCGTCTGCGCGACACCATCCTCGCCGACGGTCAGCTCGCTTGACCCCGTAGACGCCCGATGCTACGAACCCCCGGAATTTCCGAGGTCTAGCCGCCATGCAAGCGATGCAACCGATCCTGATGATGCTCCTCATGTTCGGAATCTTCTACTTCATCCTGATTCGACCCCAGATGAGGAAGCAGAAGGAACATCAGGCGATGTTGCAAAAGCTCGGCAAGGGCGATGAGGTCATCACCCGCGGCGGCGTGATCGGCAAGATCACCGGCGTGGGCGACGACGGCGTGGTCGTCCTAGAGCTGCAAGAGAAGGTGCGGGTGCGCGTGCCGCGCGCTTACATCGAGGGCAAGTGGGACGGTAAGGTCCCCGCATCGGCTACCAAGAACGCCGCGTAAGTCTCGGCCAGGGGACGGTCAAAATGGATCGCAGTCTCAAGTGGCGGACCATCGGACTGCTGTTCGGTGTCCTGTTGTGCGTCGGCCTCCTCGCGCCGACCTGGCCGGGCTCGAGCTCGCTGCCGTCGTGGTTCCCGTTCAAGAAGAAGATCAGCCTCGGGCTCGATCTCCAGGGCGGCATGCACATCGTCTACGCGATCGACCTCGATCGCGCGGTCGACGACAAGGCGTCGGAGATCAAGCGCGACCTCGAGGCGCGGTTTGCCGACGAGAAGCTCGACGCCAAGGTCAAGGCCCCGCAGCCCTCGCCGCCCAAGGACAACGATCCGGGTATCCCGCTCGGCGCGGTGACGGTGACCCTGCCCGATGACGCCAAGATCGCCGAGGTCAAGGCGCAGATCCACTCGGACAATGGCGACACCATCCAGGACCGCGAGTGCGCGAAGTCCGACGGTGCCCACGCGATCTGCTTCCGGGTCTCGGCGAGCTTCGCCAACGGCCTCGAGCGCTCGGCGCTCGCCAACGCGGTCAACACGATCCGCGAGCGCATCAACGAGAAGGGCGTCGCCGAGCCGAGCGTCGTCGAGAAGGGCGAGAACGTCATCGTCGAGCTGCCCGGCGATCCCGACGACCCGGTGATGCAGGAGACCCGCGAGATCATCGCGCGCACCGCCAAGCTGGAGTTCAAGGTCGTCGACGACGGCAGCGAGTACATGTCGAAGCTGTTCAAGCACGTCGGCAACCAGGGCAAGGAAGACGCGCCCACCGATCCCGAGGCCGCCAAGCTCGACATCAAGGCCAAGATCGACCAGTGGCGGCCCGAGGAGGGCGGTGGCAACCACATCGATTACTTCCTCGAGGCGTTCGACCGCGACGAGAGCGTGCCGGTCGCCTGGGCCAAGAAGCACGGCTGCTTCAACCGCGATTCGATCGTCGAGGACGACAAGACGCGCTGCCGGATCACCGGCCGCCAGGCGATCGAGCGCTACCTCAACGGTGACCCGCTCCTCGGCGTCAAGGGTGTCACCGAGACCGTCCCCGAGCTCAAGCTCCCCGACGACCACCAGATGGGGTACGAGGCCGTCGAGCCCGACCCGGGCGGCAAGGAGCGCCGCACGTACTGGCGCACGTACTACCTCGACCGCGCGGTCCGGCTCACCGGCTCGGGCGTGTCCAACGCCGCGCCGAGCAACGATCCCAACACCGGCCGGCCGATCGTGCTGCTCGACTTCAACCGGTTCGGCGGCCGCCTGTTCGGCGACCTCACGTCGCAGATCGTCGGCAAGAAGCTCGCGACCATCCTCGACGACAAGGTCAAGAGCGCACCGATCATCAACGGCGCGATCCGCGGCGGCCGCGCAGCGATCACCATGGGCGGCAGCGACGTGCTGCGCCAGGAGCGCGAGCGCGAGGAGCTGGTCAACGTGCTCAAGACGGGCTCCTTGCCGGCGCCGCTGCGCGAAGAGAGCGCTCAGAAGGTCGGACCCACGCTCGGCCGCGACGCGATCGACAAGACCAAGGTCTCGTTCATCATCGGCATCATCCTCGTCATCCTGATCATGGTGGGCATCTACCGCTGGTCGGGCTGGATCGCGGTGTTCGCGGTCGTGTTCCACATCGTGATGACCCTCGCCGTCATGGCTGCGTTCGGAGCGACGCTCACCTTGCCTGGCGTGGCGGCGATCGTGCTGTCGATCGGCATGGAGGTCGACGGCAACATCTTGATCTACGAGCGAATACGCGACGAGCTTTTGCTCGGCAAGTCGGTGCGCGGTGCGATCGACCTCGGGTTCTCGCGCGCATTCTCGGCGATCTTCGACGGCCAGCTCACCACCGCGGCCGCCGGCTGGGTCCTTCTGTCCTACGGCTCCGGTCCGATCAAGGGCTTCGCCGTGATGCTGCTCGTCGGCGTCTTCACCACGCTCTCCACCAACATCTGGGTCACTCGCATCTTCTTCGATTGGTATGTATCCAGGAAGAAGGGCCAGCTGGCGACCATCTCGATCTGAGGCGGGCGATCCCATGACCGACCATCATAAGTTCCGTTATCTACTGCCGCCCGGAAACAACTTCGCGTTCGTCGCGAAGTTCAAGATCTGGATCATCATCTCGATCCTGCTCATGGCCGGCGCCATCGGCTCGCTGTTCGTCAACAAGGCGATCCGCGGCGAGTACATGAACTGGACGATCGACTTCAAGGGCGGGACCGAGATCCACATGCTCTTCAAGAGCAAGGCCAGCCACGACTACGTCAAGGTCGATGCCGGCAAGGTCCGCGAAGCGCTCGCCAAGTCCGGCGAGGAAGGCACCGACGTCTCGGAGATCGATATCGACGGCCACGACGGTATGATCATCCGCACGCCGCGGTTCTCGGCGCTCAAGCCCGAGGCCGAGGCCAAGGCGCTCGACGGCTTCTCGAAGAAGTTCGCCGACCGCGACCTCAGCAAGGTGAGCTGGTCGGGCGATCGCCTGTTCGTGCGCAGCCAGAAGAAGATCACCAACGAGGAGGCCGTGCCGGTGTTTGCAGCGGCCGGCCTCGAGCTCAAGCCGTGGTCGCCCCTGGATGCCGAGCGGTTCACCACGCCCGACCAGGGCACCGGCGACTACCGCGAGGAGTTCTCGATGTGGGGGCTCGACCGTCAGTTCCAGCAGCTGATGGAGAAGCAGCTGCCCGACGTCGAGGTCCAGGTCGTGCGCAGCGACGGCGTGGGCGCCAAGGCGGGCGACAAGCTCCGCGACGACGCCACCAAGTCGATCATCTACTCGATCTTCCTGATCATGCTCTATCTCGCGTTCCGGTTCGATATCCGGTACGCGCCGGGCGCGGCGTTCGCGACGATCCACGACGCGGTGATGGTGATCGGTGTGTTCGCGATCACCTGGACCGAGGTGTCGCTGACGTCGGTCGCCGGTCTGCTCACCGTCATGGGCTACTCGGTCAATGACACGGTGATCGTCTTCGACCGTATTCGCGAGAATCAGGCCAAGCTCAAGGACAAGAAGATCGAGCGCATCATCGATATCTCGATCAACGAGATGCTGGTGCGCACGATCCTCACGTCGTCGACGGTGTTCGCGACCACGCTGATCATGAACATCTTCGGCACGGGCCTGGTGAAGAACTTCGCGTTTGCGATGAACGTGGGCGTGATCGTCGGAACGTACTCGTCGATCTTCCTCGCGGCTCCGCTCTTCATGTGGATCTCGAAGAAGTTCTACTCGGGCCCGGCGGTCGCGCGCCGTCGCGTGGCCCCGGTCGGCGTCGCCTCGCCGTCGACGTCGCCCGAGTCGCCCGACTCGCCCGACTCGCCCGACGAGTAGCGGCGAGGGATCGACGCGCTGGCGCGATCCCTCGAGCGATCCCGACGATCCCGGGATCGTTCGGGGATCTCGCACGGTTCGGTGTCAGACCCGACCTCTAGCGTGCGGGCGTGCAACTGCGCCTGCGTCGCGTCGACGAAACCATCGTGTCGAAGCTCGCCGGCGCGTTGCGTGTGCGCCCTGCAACGGCGCGCTGCCTGGTCGGTCGCGGCGTCACCGAGCCGCGCGATGCCCAGGGCTTCATCGATCCGCGGCTCGCTGCGCTGCGGCCGCCGGCGGGGCTCGCCGGGATGGCGCATGCGGTCGGGCGGATCGCGGACGCCGTCGTGCGAGGCGAGCGGATCGGCATCTTTGGCGATTACGACGTCGATGGTGTCACCACCGCGGCGCTGTTGACCGCGTTCCTGCGCGCATCGGGCGCCGTCGTCGAGGTCGCGGTCGCGCGGCGCGACGCGGGCTATGGGTTCACCGCGGCCGCGGCGGCCGACTTCGCGGCGCGCGGCTGCCGCATCATCGTGACCGGCGACTGCGGCACCAACGACCTCGAGGCGATCGCGGTCGCCGCGGCGCAGGCGATCGACGTCATCGTGGTCGATCACCACACCGTGCCGGCCGCCGATAGGCCCCACCCGGCGATGTCGCTGGTCAATCCGCACCGCGCGGACTCGACGTTTCCATTTCGCGGCATGGCGTCGGTCGGGCTGGCGTTCTATGTCGCGGCCGCGGTGCGCACCGAGTTGCGCGACCGGCGCTACTTTGAACGGCTCGCGCTGCCCGAGCCCGACGTGCGCGAGCTGCTCGACTTCGTGGCGCTCGGCACGATCGCCGACCTGGTGCCGCTGGCCAGCGAGAACCGCATCCTGACCGCGCTCGGGCTGCGCCGGCTGCAGAGCCGCGCGCGGCCGGGAGTGGCCGCGCTGCTCGCCGCGGCCGGCGTCGACGTCGACCGCGAGGTCGATGCGCGCACCGTGGCATGGAAGCTGGCCCCGCGGATCAACGCGCCGGGCCGGCTCGGCGCCGCGGAGCCGTCGCTGTCGCTGTTATTGGCCGACGCGGCGTCTGCCCCGGAGCGCGCGCAGGCCCTCGAGGCGGCGAACACCGAGCGCCGCGCGATCCAGGACCGCGTGGTGGCCGAGGCGCTCGACTTGCTCGGCGATCGCGATCCCGGCCCTGCCATCGTGATCGCCGGCGAGGGCTGGCCCGCGGGCGTGGTCGGCATCGTCGCGGCCAAGCTGGTCGATCGCTACCAGCGTCCGGCGTTCGTCGTCGGCGTCGATCCCGTGACCGGCATCGGCCGCGGCTCGGCGCGCACGGCGGGCGGGGTCAACCTGTATCGCGCGCTGTGCGACGCGGCGCCGTGGCTCGACAAGTACGGCGGCCACGCCGCGGCCGCGGGCTTCACGGTGCGCCGCGAGTCGATCGCCCAGCTCAGCGAGTCGCTCGGCGCCGCCTGCGCCCGGCTCGCCGCCGGCTCGGGCCCGGTCGCCGCGGGGCGTGACGTCGACGCGGAGGTCCGGCTCGCCGATGTCGACGAGCGGCTCGCCGAGGAGCTCGCCGGGCTCGGGCCGTTCGGCCAGGATAACCCGTCGCCGGTGCTGGTCACCCGCAACGTCCGGGTCTCGGCGGCGCGCCGGGTCGGCGATGGCTCGCACCTCAAGCTCACGCTCGAGGACGATCGCGCCACGACGCGCACCGCGATCGGCTTTCAGCTCGGCGACCGCGAGGTCGACGTCGGCGCGCGCGTCGATCTCGCGTTCTTGCCCACGATCTCGACCTGGCAGGGCCGGCGCAGCGCCGAGCTCGAGCTCTCCGATCTGGCGATCGTGTCGTAGCTGCGGTATCTCACCGCAACGGCCTCGGCCATGGCGGGCGATTCGCATAGCGACGGCAGTCCAGGTATCGGCGACGGTGGTGAGCCGGTGCCCCGCCTGCCGCGCGGCCGCGGTCTCAAGCTGTCCGGGCCGCAGCTCCTGCGGATCGTGATGCTCGCGATCCTCCTCGTGTTTCTGATCGTCACCCAGCGGCCGTGCGCCAACGCCGTGTCGCGTTTTGTCACGAGCTTCGGGTCGGCAGCCGGGTCGGGGAGCGCCGCCGGCAAGGGCAGCGGATCCACCAGCGGTTCAGGCTCCGGGCTCGACGGCTACGAGCGGCTCCGGCCCGGGATGAGCGATGCGGAGGTCAAGGCGGCGATCGAGCGGTCGCGGGCGCGTGCGGGCAGCGGCAGCGGCAGCGCGGTCGCGCCCTGAGCGCAACGACGGCGATCGCGACGACAGCGCCGTCGGTTCGCTATCGCCACAGCACGGCGTGCGACAGGCACGGCATCCGCGTGCGGCAGCGCGCCACGGCTTCGCCGTCGAGCGTCGCGACCACGACGCCATCGCCCTCGGCGCGCTCGCCGACCACGGTGCCCCACGGATCGACGATCAGGCTGTGGCCGTAGCTCTCGCGCTTGTCGCTGTGGCGGCCCCATTGCGCTGCGGCGACCACCCAGGCCTGGTCCTCGATCGCCCGCGCGCGCAGCAGGAGGTGCCAGTGGGCGGCTCCGGTGTGCGCGGTGAACGCCGCGGGGACGAGCAGCACCTCGGCGCCCATGTCCTTGACCAGCCTGCGATAAAGCTCGGGAAATCGCACGTCGTAGCAGATCGTCACGCCGACCGGCACGCCGGCGACCTCGACG